>CALGAO010000095.1 GCA_937957685.1 uncultured Paenibacillaceae bacterium | reverse complement strand
GCGCTGATCCGCGCCGCCGGCCTGCCGATCGCTGCGCCAAGCGCCAACCGCTCCGGCCGCCCGAGCCCGACAACGGCCCGCCACGTCGCCGACGACCTCGCCGGCCAGATCGCCGGCATCCTCGACGGCGGGCCGACATCGGTCGGGCTCGAATCGACCGTCGTGGCGGTTGGCCCGCGCGGCCTCGAGCTGCTGCGCCCGGGAGGCGTGACGCAGCAGGCGCTGCGCGACGCGCTGCCGGATGTGCCGCTGACGCTGGCACCGGAGCTGCAGCGCCACGCAGACGCTTCCCCGGATGCACAGCAGCAGGAGCAGGCGGCGGCGCCCCGCGCGCCCGGCATGAAATACGCGCACTACGCCCCGCAGGGCGAGATGCGCGTCGTCACCTGCGGCCCGTCCGCAGCCTCGCGGGCGGCTGTCCCGGACCGGGCCGCGGCGCTGCTCGCGGAGGCGAAGCGGCGGGGCCTGCGCACCGGCGTGCTGACCTACGAGGAGCATGCCGACCGCTACGCGGGCGTTGACCGCGTGGCCGTCTGCGGCAGTCTGCGCGACCTCAGCACGACGGCCCATCGGCTGTACGATGCGCTTCGCAGCTTCGATGAAGCGGGCATCGAGTACATCGTAGCCGAAGGCTGCCCGACGGAAGGGGTCGGAGAGGCGATCATGAACCGCCTCATGAAGGCCGCCGCTTACCGCATCGAGCGCATCGACGGATGACGGGGCGAGGGCCTCGTCACGTCCCTCCAGGCGTGAAGCGATACGCGCCTGATGCCCCCTCGGATGGCCCTCGCGTTCCCCTATGTCAGTTAGGGCATGATCTGAGCGATCAACGGCCCCCGGAGTATCCCCGACAGTCAACCCTTGAGGCATGATTCCCGCCTCGTCTGCATAGGTTGTACAGATGGTGCTGGACAAGGGGGATGCGGGTGCGATGTGGATGGTTGTGAGTTCGGAGTCAGTCGCGCAGATCGGACAATGGATCGCGATCCTGCTCGTGGCGCTGGCGCTTGGGATGGATGCCTTCTCGCTCGGTCTGGGCATCGGGATGAAGGGCATCCGGCTGAAGGACGTGCTGAAGATCAGCCTGGTGGTGGGACTGTTTCACGTCCTGATGCCTCTGGCGGGTCTGTTCGCGGGAAGGTACGTCAGCGTGCTGCTGGGCAATGTGGCCACGCTGTGCGGCGGCTTGCTGCTCATCATCCTGGGCATGCACATGGTGTATCATTCCTTGCGCGGGGATCAGGCGGAGTCGGTCTTCGACCATCGGACCTTGCCTGGTCTGTTGCTTTTCGCCTTCAGCGTCAGCATCGATTCCTTCTCCGTGGGGATCACGCTTGGCCTGTTCCATGCGGATATCCTGCTGACCGTGATCCTGTTCGGCTTCTTCGGCTGCGTCATGTCGGTGTGCGGCCTCCTGCTGGGCAGGCGGTTCAGCGGCATCTTCGGGGAATATGGCGAGGCCATTGGCGGGATCATCCTGATCGTGTTCGGAACGAAATTTCTCTGGTAACCGAGCGCATGTTCAAAATTCCTTTCCATAATCCTGGTCAGTTAAGGTAAAATAACATTATCGATCTCTATCCCATATCCCGATGGATATCCGAATCCCGAACCTATCCCTACCCATGAAGGCTTCTGGCCGACCGACCACAGCATAAGGAGGAGCCGAGCGTTGACACGCATTTTGTTCGTCTGCACAGGTAACACCTGCCGTTCTCCCATGGCGGAGGCGCTCTTCCGGCGCATGGCCGAGGAAGCGGGCATGGCGGCGGAAGCGCGTTCTGCCGGCGTCGCGGCGTTGGATGGACAACCCATATCCAAGCATTCAAAGAAGGTGCTCGAAGAGAGGGGCATCACGGACGACCTGCAGTCCAGATCCCTGAAACAGGAGGATGTGGCCTGGGCGGATCTCATCCTGACGATGACGATGCATCACAAGCGGATCGTCATCGAGGAATTCCCCGAAGCGATCGACAAGGTGTACACCCTCAAGGAATACGCCTCGTTCGATCAGGAACAAACGAAGGCGGTGCAGGAGCGGGAGTCGCTCATGGCGAAGCTGCAGCTTCAGATCGCAGCCGGACAGACGCCCGACGAGCAGGATATGAATCGCCTGCTGGAATTGGAGGGGAAGGTGCCGAACTACGACATCATCGACCCGTTCGGCGGGAACCTGACCCTGTATACCAATGTGGCGAAGGAGATCGAGGAGCAGCTGCGGCGGGTGATCGAGAGATTGCGCGAGCAGCGGGCTGCTGACGATGATCCGGATCCGGCAGCGGCGAATTGAGCGGATCTCTCTTTACAGAATATATGAAATGCAGTATGATGAAAGCAACATTGGAGGGCTCGATGTGACTGGCGACGTAGTGGGGTAACCACGATGGAGCATCGAGCGATACGGCCGGTCGCCTGGGCAGAGCATATCGCGCTGATGACGCTATCAGCGCCGATGGCTCTGTTTTGTTTTTCATCTGCAAGGCTGAACGCGGGATGATGACGGTCCCGTGCGCCTCTGCTGACCGGCTTGTCCTGAATATAGGGTATAATAGAGGAAATGCGGAGGAGGTCATGAAAGATGAAAATCGCTATTGGGTCTGATCATGGCGGATATCGCCTGAAGGAAGAGATCATCAAGGTCGTCGAGCAGCTGGGACATGAGGTGACCGACTTCGGCTGCACCTGCGCGGATTCGGTCGATTATCCGGACTATGCGCTCGAGGTGTGCAACCAGGTCGTGGCAGGCAAGGCGGATCGCGGCATCCTGATCTGCGGTACCGGCATCGGCATGTCGATCGCCGCCAACAAGATTCCGGGCATTCGTTGCGCTCTGGTGCATGATGTCTTCTCGGCCAAGGCTACGCGGGAGCACAATGACTCCAACGTGCTGGCGATGGGCGAACGGGTCATCGGTCCGGGCCTGGCCGCTGAGATCGTGAGCGTATGGCTATCGACGGAATTCTCCCATCAGGAGCGCCATCAGAACCGGATCAACAAAGTGAAGGCGCTCGAAGAGAAGCACGCGCTCAAGCCGTAATCCCGCATCATCTGCCTGGCGGAGCAAGCAGAATAAGAATATTCGACGCTGCAGACTGCAGCGAGCATGAGATCGTCACGAATCAAGGCGGTGAGAGTATGACTGAGCTTACGGGCATCTCCCATCAGGTCGAGAAGGTCGTGCGCGAGACAGCGGAAGCTGGCCAGCTGGGCACCGGGAAGCTGCTGGTGATCGGCGCGAGCACCAGCGAGGTCATCGGTCGTCGGATCGGCACCGCGGGGGCGCTCGACATCGCGGAAGCCATCTATCGGGGCATCGAGGCGGTGCGCAGCGAGCTCGGGTTCTGGACGGCCTATCAATGCTGCGAGCATCTGAATCGGGCGCTGGTCATCGAGCGGGAGGCCATGCTGGCGTACCGCCTCGAGGAAGTATCCGCCGTTCCGGTGCCGAAGGCGGGCGGCTCCATGGCCGCTTATGCCTATCGCCACATGCGCGAGCCATGCCTGGTGGAGACGATTCAGGCGCATGCGGGGATCGACATCGGCGAGACGCTCATCGGCATGCATCTGAGGCGGGTGGCTGTCCCCTTCCGCCCTTCGATCCGCTGCATCGGCGAAGCCAGGGTGACCGCTGCGATCACCAGGCCGAAGCTGATCGGAGGAGCGCGCGCTGTGTACAGCCTGGAGGCGGATGGGAGCTGTTGATCGGGAAGGCTGAGCCCGACTCCGGCGCGAATGCCGCAAGCCTGATCAGGATACCGGCTGGAGGCATGACAGAGGTAGTCAGATATTCATTATATGAGATAAAGGGTGATGGGTGATGGAACATTTGCGCAAGTCCGACCCGGCGGTTCTCGCCGCGATGGGGCAGGAACTGAAGCGGCAGCAGGACAACATTGAGCTGATCGCTTCGGAGAATATCGTCAGCCGTGCGGTGATGGAAGCGATGGGGTCCGTGCTGACGAACAAATACGCGGAAGGCTATCCGGGCAAGCGGTATTATGGCGGCTGCGAGCATGTGGACACGGTGGAGGACATCGCCCGTGAGCGGGCGAAGCAGCTGTTCGGAGCGGAGCATGTGAATGTGCAGCCGCACTCCGGCGCCCAGGCGAACATGGCGGTCTATCAGGCCGCCCTCAAGCCGGGCGATACGGTGCTCGGCATGAACCTGGCGCATGGCGGCCACCTGACGCACGGCAGCCCGGTCAACGCCTCCGGCCTCCTGTACAACTTCGTCGCCTATGGCGTTCATCCGGAGACATTCACCATCGACTACGATGAAGTGCGCAAGGCGGCTTTCAAACATCGTCCGCGCATGATCGTCGCCGGGGCAAGCGCCTATCCGCGGATCATCGACTTTGAGGCCTTCGCCTCGATCGCCAATGACGTAGGCGCCCTGCTGTTCGTCGATATGGCGCATATCGCCGGCCTGGTGGCGGCGGGACTGCACCCGAATCCGGTGCCGCATGCGCACTTCGTCACGACGACGACGCACAAGACGCTGCGCGGTCCGCGCGGCGGCATGATCCTGACGCGCAAGTCCTGGGCGCAGGCGATCGACAAGGCCGTATTCCCTGGCTCGCAGGGCGGTCCGCTCATGCATGTGATCGCGGCCAAGGCCGTGGCCTTCGGCGAAGCTCTGCAGCCGGAGTTCAGGCAATATGCCGAACAGGTCGTGAAGAACGCGAAGGTGCTGGCCGAGACGCTCATGGCCGAAGGCCTCAACGTCATCTCCGGCGGCACGGACAATCACCTGATGCTCGTGGATCTGCGCAACCTGAACATCACCGGCAAGGACGCCGAGCATGTGCTGGATGAGGTGCGGATCACGGTGAACAAGAACGCCATCCCGTTCGACACCGCCAGCCCGTTCGTGACCAGCGGCATCCGCATCGGCACGCCGGCAGCGACGACGCGCGGCATGGACGAGGAAGCGATGAAGGTCATCGGCCGGGTGATCGCTAGCGTGCTCAAGGCGCCGAACGACGAATCCGTCAAGGAGAAAGCTCGCGCGAAGGTGAAGGAGCTGACTGATCGGTACCCGATCTACAGCGGCCTGAAATATTAATAGGATAGAACAAATTGGAAAGAACACAAGCTGCTCTCGCCCGTACCGTGGGTTGGGGGCAGTTTTGTTGTTGGGCGCATCCAGCTATAATTTGCCACGGATCCCTATACATAAGACCCCGACAATGGTGAGACAATGCCCATTATCATCATGAAAGGGGCCGTGAACGATGAGACGCATCATGCTTGCCATGCTCGCCGTGCTCCTGCCGATCCTCGCTTCTCCGATCACAGAGGCGGATGGCGGACCAGGCGGGCCATATCACTTCGGCTTCAAGCGAAGCAGCAACGGCAGTCTGCCGTCGATCGAGCAGGAGGGCTTCAAGCCGATCCTGCAGAAGTACGGAGCGATCTTCCTCGGCGATACGAGCAGGAAAGAGCTGTATCTGACCTTCGACAACGGCTACGAGAACGGGTATACGGCGCGCATCCTCGACGTGCTGAAGGAGAAGCGGGTGCCGGCGACGTTCTTCGTCACGGGCCATTATGTGAAGACCCAGCCGGAGCTCCTGAAGCGCATGGTGGAGGAAGGGCATCTGATCGGCAATCACTCCTGGTCGCATCCGGACATGACGACGCTCACCGATGCCCAGATCGCCAGCGAGCTGAACCGGGTCAAGCAGGCTGTGGCGGAGATCACCGGGCAACAGGAGATGAAGTACCTGAGGCCGCCGCGCGGCATCTTCGATGAGCGGGTGCTGGCTGTGAGCAGCAGGCTCGGCTATACCAACGTATACTGGTCGATCGCTTACGCGGACTGGGACACGAAGCAGGTGCGCGGGGCGCAATATGCCTATGACAAGGTGATGGCTCAGCTCCACCCCGGTGCGGTGATCCTGCTCCATTCGGTCTCCCGGGACAATGCCGAGGCGCTGGGGCGCATCATCGACGACGCCCGCAAGCTTGGCTATGAGTTCAGGAGCCTGGATGAGCTGCGTGTGAAGACATATTGACAGGACGGATGGGCAGACGCACCGATGCAGGATGCGCTGCCCACCTTGCCGTGGAACGGATCAGATATTGCCGCCTTCCACCGAAGCCGGGCGGGCATCGACCGACCGATCATAACGGCGGGCAACAGAGGGTGAACGATCCGTGGGGGTCCGCCGCGCGGAGTGGATACGTTCATGTAGACATGATAATATGAATAATGAACGAGGGAGGGTGATGGTGTTCATGGCAACTTCCAATATCCAGCTGGCGACGTTCGCGGGCGGCTGTTTCTGGTGCATGGTGTCTCCGTTTGAAGAGATGCCCGGCATCATCAAGGTCGTATCCGGGTATACGGGCGGCCACAAGGAGAATCCGACTTACGAGGAAGTGTGCTCCGGTACGACCGGACATTATGAGGCTGTGCAGATCACGTTCGATGCGGACGTATTCCCGTACAGCAAGCTGCTCGATATCTACTGGCGGCAGATCGACCCGACCGATCCGGGCGGACAGTTCTATGACCGCGGCCAATCGTATCAGACGGCGATCTTCTATCATAATGAAGAGCAGAAGGCGTTGGCCGAAGCCTCCAAGGCGGAGCTTGAGCGGAGCGGGCGGTTCGACAAGCCGATCGTCACGAAGATCCTGCCTGCAGGTCCGTTCTATGAGGCGGAGGACTATCACCAGGGCTATCACAGGAAGAATCCGCTTCACTACAGGCGGTATCGGGAAGGCTCCGGACGCGACGCGTTCATCGAGCGGTACTGGACGGAGAAGCCGAGCGACGAGGAGCTGAGGAAGCGCCTGACGCCGCTGCAGTATGAGGTCACGCAGCGCAATGCCACGGAGCCGCCTTTCCAGAACGAATACTTCGATCACCACGAAGAGGGCATCTATGTGGACATCGTTTCCGGGGAGCCGCTGTTCAGCTCGCTCGACAAGTATGACTCGGGCTGCGGCTGGCCGAGCTTCACGAAGCCGATCAGCAAGGCGAGCATCAAGGAGAAGCTGGACCTCAGCCATTTCATGGTCCGCACGGAGGTGCGCAGCCGGCTGGCCGATTCGCATCTCGGGCATGTGTTCGACGATGGACCGCCAGATCGCGGCGGCCTTCGATATTGCATCAATTCCGCCGCGCTTCGCTTCATTCCGAAGGAAGATCTGGAGAAGGAAGGCTACGGCGAATACAAAGTGTTGTTTGAAAAGAGAGAATCATGATATTAGTGGTTGCACTCGGGCTTTCCGTATATTACGCTATTGACGTCAATGCTTCAGTAGCAGCCTGTTATTCTTAACCTGACGGAGGCATCAATATCAATATGGGAAAAGTTGTTGTATGCGATCATCCGCTGATCCAACACAAACTGACGTACATAAGAGACGCTGAGACGAAGACCAAGGACTTTCGCCAACTGGTGGACGAGGTGGCCATGCTGATGGCCTATGAGATCACCAGGGAGCTGCCTCTTGAAGAGGTGGATATCGAAACGCCGGTAGCCAAAGCCAAAGGCCGCGTCATCGCCGGCCGCATGCTTGGCCTGATCCCGATCCTGCGCGCAGGGCTCGGCATGGTGGACGGAGTGCTCCGGCTTCATCCGACAGCGAAGGTCGGCCATATCGGGTTGTATCGCGACCCCGAGACGCTGCAGCCGGTGGAATATTATGTGAAGCTGCCGACCGATGTGCAGGAGCGTGAGCTGATCATCATCGACCCGATGCTGGCGACCGGCGGCTCTGCGAATGCCGCGATATCGCTTCTCAAGAAGCGGCAATGCACCCAGATCAAGCTGATGTGTCTGATCGCAGCTCCGGAAGGAATACAGGCTGTTCAGCAAGAGCACCCAGATGTGGATATCTATGTGGCGGCGATTGACGAGCGCCTCAATGATCATGGTTACATCGTTCCTGGCCTCGGAGATGCCGGGGACCGATTGTTCGGAACGAAATAAATTGCGATTCGACCTGCCTCTTCCAGAGGAGTTTGCGACAGGACGGGATGATGCATCCGGGAAGGCGGCAGGTTTCATCATGTGAAGAGGTTGTGAATATTATGGATAAAATTATTAAAGTAATGACCATCTTCGGCACTCGACCGGAAGCGATCAAGATGGCGCCGCTCGTGCTCGAGCTCCAGCGGTATCCGGACGAGATCGAGCCGTCCGTCTGCGTGACCGCGCAGCACCGCGAGCTGCTCGACTCCGTGCTGGATATCTTCGGGATCAAGCCGGATTATGATCTGAATGTCATGCAGGAGCGCCAGACGCTGAGCGACCTGTCGATCCGCGTGCTGCAGGGGCTCGAGCCGGTGTTCCGCGAGGCGAAGCCGGACATCATCCTCGTGCATGGAGATACGAGCACGACCTTCCTGGCGAGCTACGCCGCGTTCCTGCAGCAGATCAAGGTCGGGCATGTGGAAGCGGGACTTCGCACCTGGAACAAGCTGTCGCCCTATCCCGAAGAGATGAACCGACAGCTCACCGGGGTGCTGGCGGATCTGCACTTCGCGCCGACATCCTGGTCCGCGGCCAATCTGCTGAAGGAGCACAAGCCCGAATCGTCCATCTATACGACGGGCAACACGGTGACCGACGTGTTCCAGTATACGGTCAGGGAGGATTTCACCCACCCGTTGCTGGAATGGGCGGATGGGCGGCGCATCGTGCTGATGACCGCGCATCGCCGCGAGAATCAGGGAGAGAAGCATCGCCAGATGTTCCGGGCGATCAGGCGGATCGCCGACGAGTTTGATGACATCGCCGTCATCTATCCGGTGCATCCGAATCCCGCGGTCAGGGACAACGCCCGGGAGATCCTCGGCGATCATCCGCGCGTCCGGCTGACGGATCCGCTGGACGTGATCGAGATGCACAACTTCTACCCGCATGCGCATCTGATCCTGACCGATTCCGGCGGCCTTCAGGAGGAGGCGCCATCCTTCGGGGTGCCGGTGCTGGTGCTGCGGGATACGACGGAGCGTCCGGAGGGCATCGAAGCGGGCACGTTGGAACTCGTCGGAGCTGACGAAGAGCATGTGTATACGAGGACGAAGGCTCTTCTGACCGATGATGCGCTGTATACCCGCATGAGCCAGGCGGCCAATCCGTATGGCGACGGCCGTTGCTCGCCGAGGATTGCCCGGGCAATATTGCATCACTTCGGGATCAGAAGCGAGCGTCCGGAGCCGTTTCGACCATCATGAATCAAGGGCGGTTCCTGGCATCATCGCCAGCCGAACGCCAATTGTTCAAAGATTGTTCAAAGGTTCAAGTTGGATGAAAAACGTTCTCGCCGTTTAATTGACAAACTTGACGCCACTTCGCTAAAATAATTAAGGATTGTGGCTGGATTCTTGTATTTTCGTCGTATCTCACATTTTTCCTGTCTTTCTTACCACATGATGGACAAGCCGCATATGCGCTTCCATCGGATAGGATGGCGAACGATGAGTGACAAGAGTTCTCGGCATCGAAACCGCAACGTTCTGTTCACCGCGCTTTACATCAGCGGCGTCGGCGTCCTGTTCGCCGTCTGGATCATCCTTGGTTACCTGCTCGCCGCATGGTCGGTGGACCGTTTCGGTGCACCTTCGATGGTCAAGGCCCTCGGTGCCATAGCAGGCATGGTCATCGGCATAGTGAATATTATCTTGCTGGTCAAGAGATACCTGGGAGAACAAGATGGATGATATCCGCTCGATTGTGAATACGATTACCAGAGTTACCCTCATCCTGACGTCCGTTTCCTTGCTGATATGGGCGTTCCTCCCCGCATACCGGGACGTATGCACCGGCTTTGTGATCGGCATCCTGATCGGTCTCATCAATATTCGCTATCTGGCCGTGAAGACGATCCAGATCACCGATTATGCCGCGGGTCAGGGCAAGAGGCGTTTCAGCCTGGGGTATGTGACCCGACTCTGCATCAGCCTGATCGGGATCATGGTCGCGGTAAGATTCGAACAGGTTTCACTGGGAGCGACGCTGGTCGGGATCTTCCTGATACCGGTTCTGCTGGTACCGGTCAGCATCATCCATTCTTATAGAAACAACAGGCGTTAATATTATGGACGCTGCACCACGCATGCATCGCACATACTTCGCGGAAAGGGGTGAACACGTTGAATGCATGATTCACCGATTATCAATCTGGGCGGATTCCGTCTCGATCTGTCGGCGGTCCTGATGCTGACTGTGACATGTGTCATTGTATTTGTGCTGGCACGGCTCGCGGTGCGCAAACTGTCCGTCGAGAACCCTTCCAAGCTTCAGAACTTCATGGAATGGGTGGTCGAATTCGTCCACGGGCTCATCGCCAGTGCGATGGACCTGAAGAAAGGGAAGGGTTACGTCTCTCTCGGCCTTACGCTCATCCTGTTTATCTTCATCGCGAACCTGTTGGGCTTGCCGTTTGCCTTCGTCACGGAAGCGCACCATACCGAATACGTTTTCGGTCTGCCGCTTGAGTCGACGGAACATCTGGCTGAAGGTGAGCACTCCCACATCAACTGGTGGAAATCGCCGACTGCGGACATCTCGGTGACGACAGGTCTGGCCTTGATGGTATTCGTCATTATTCACGTCCAGGGCCTGCGTCTGAACCGCAAGCATTATCTGAAACACTATGTGGAGCCGTTCGCGATCTTCCTGCCGATCAACATCGTGGAGAACATCGCGAAGCCAGTTGCGCTGGCCATTCGTCTATACGCGAACATCTTCGCGGGTGAAGTGTTGATCTACGCGATCTTGAAGGCCGGCTGGCTCGGGATTCCGTTCCTGGCAGCATGGCAAGGCTTCAGTATCTTCGTCGGTGCATTACAAGCGTTTATCTTTACCATCCTGACCATGGTGTATATCGCACAGGCGAGTGTCCATGAGGAACATTGATCCTGTATCTGGCAGGATCACCATCATACAAGGGCGTGAAGCCCATTCAAGTCCAATATCAAATTCAATATTTAGGAGGAAATGTCTAATGGAATTTTTGGCAGCAGCAATTGCAGTAGGTCTGGGTGCGCTTGGCGCAGGTCTCGGTAACGGTATGATCGTCAGCCGCACGGTGGAATCGATCGCCCGTCAACCGGAAGCAAGAGGTCAGTTGCAAACGACGATGTTCATCGGCGTTGGTATCGTCGAAGTCGTTCCTCTTGCCGCAACCGTTATCGCTTTCCTTCTCATGTTCGGTTGATCTTAATACTTGTCCAGCAAAATGGCGGGGAAGGCAAGAGCCGTCCGCGCCATTGTTATGAGATAGCCTCCTGTTGATTGAATGGCAAGACATTGCTGTCTGATCAGGCAAGCAAGATCCGGAACGCGCGATTGAAGGGAGTGACTGTAAATGACCATTTTGTGGGAAAATATCTTGATTACGATAATCGCATTTGGCGCTTTGTATTTCTTGCTGCAGAGATATGCCTTCGGCCCGCTGTTCGGCATCATGGAGAAGCGCAAGGAGCTGGTCACCTCGCAGCTGAATGAAGCGGCGAACAGCAAGGCGCAGGCGGAGCAGCTGCTGGCGCAGCAACGCGAGGCGCTGGAGCAGGCGCGCAAGGAAGCTTCCGAAATCATCGAACGTGCGAGACAATCCGCCGCCAAGCAGGCGGAGGACATCGTGCGGGCAGCCAAGGAAGAATCGGTGCGGCTCAAGGAAGAAGCCGTGCAAAGCATCGAGAACGAGAAGAACAAGGCGATTGAAGCTGTTCGCAGCCAGGTGGGCTACATGTCCGTCATGATCGCTTCGAAGATCCTCGAGAAGCAGATCGACGAGAAGTCGCAGTCTGAGTTGATTGACCAATACTTGAAAGAAGTAGGAGGTTAATCGATGAGTGACCTAGTGGTAGCGAAACGATACGCCAAAGCACTCCACGCCTCCGCAGAAGAAAACGGCAGCGTCGAGCAAACGGGCGAGCAGCTGCGCGCGGTTCTGGATGTATATAATCAGGAGCCGGATCTGCGTGTGATCATGACGCATCCCGGCATCGCGGCGGATGCGAAGCTGGACTTGATCAAGCGGGCATTCGGCGACGGACTGTCCGAGCTTGTGATCAGCACGCTGAAACTGTTGATCGAACGAGGCAGATTCCCGGTATTGCCAGCCATGTATCAGGCATATACGGCCATCGCCGACGAGCGATCCGGACGTGCTCGGGCTATCGTGTACTCCGCCTATGAGCTGAGCGAAGCGGACAGCCAGGCGATCGCAGCGCAGTTCGGCAGACTGACTGGCAAGACGATCGCCGTCGAGAACGTCATCGACAAGTCGCTGATCGGTGGCATTCGTGTACGCATCGGTGACAGATTGTATGAAGGCAGCGTTGCGGGCAAGCTCGAACAGCTGCGCAAGCAATTGAAGCAGAACGCTTAAACGATAGGGGTGAGGTTCATGAGCATCAGACCTGAGGAAATCAGCACGCTGATCAAGCAGCAGATCGAAAATTTCAAATCCGTTACTCAAGTATATGACGTGGGAACCGTTATTACGGTTGGCGACGGTATCGCGCGCGCTCACGGATTGCAGAATGTCATGGCCGGCGAGCTCCTGGAGTTCGAGAACGGCATTATGGGTATGGCGCAGAACCTGGAAGAAGACAATGTCGGTATTATCATACTCGGTCCTTATACCGATATTCGCGAAGGCACGCAAGTGAAGCGGACCGGCCGCATCATGGAAGTGCCTGTTGGTGAAGCCTTGCTGGGCCGCGTCGTGAACACGCTCGGTCAGCCGATCGACGGCAAGGGCCCGATCCACACCACGGAATTCCGACCGGTCGAATCGCCTGCACCAGGCGTTATGGCGCGGAAGTCCGTTCATGAACCGATGCAGACCGGCATCAAGGCGATCGACGCGATGATCCCGATCGGCCGCGGCCAACGCGAGCTGATCATCGGCGACCGTCAGACAGGTAAGACCTCGATTGCCATCGACGCCATCATCAACCAGAAGGGCAACGGCATGATCTGTATCTACGTGGCCATCGGCCAGAAGCAGTCGACCGTCGCTCACGTGATGGAAACTCTCCGTCGCCACGGCGCGATGGATTACACGATCATCGTGGCAGCGAACGCATCCGAGCCTTCTCCGATGCTGTACCTGGCTCCTTATGCAGGCTGCGCGATGGGCGAATATTTCATGTACAAGGGCAAGCATGTCCTGATCGTCTATGACGACCTGTCCAAGCAGGCTGCGGCATATCGCGAATTGTCCCTGCTGCTCCGCCGTCCTCCGGGCCGCGAGGCTTATCCGGGTGACGTATTCTACCTGCACTCCCGTCTGCTGGAACGTGCGGCGAAGCTGAACGACGAGCTGGGCGCAGGTTCCATGACCGCACTGCCGTTCATCGAGACCCAGGCTGGCGACGTGTCCGCCTATATCCCGACGAACGTCATCTCCATCACGGACGGCCAGATCTTCCTCGAGTCCGATCTGTTCTATGCGGGTCAACGTCCGGCGGTTAACGTCGGTATCTCCGTATCCCGGGTTGGCGGCGCAGCTCAGATCAAGGCGATGAAGAAGGTCGCGGGCACGATGAAGCTCGACCTTGCCCAATATCGCGAGCTGGCAGCATTCGCGCAGTTCGGTTCCGATCTGGACAAGTCGACCATGGCGCGACTCAATCGCGGCAAGCGGATGATGGAGCTCCTGAAGCAGGGCGTCAACCAACCGATGCCGGTTGAGAAGCAGATCGCTTCCATCTATTGCGGCGTCAGAGGCTACCTCGATGACATCCCGGTGGAAGACGTGCTTCGCTTCGAACGCGAGTTCCTTGCATTCCTGGATTCTTCCCACCCTGAGATCCTGCAGGCGATCGTTGAGAAGAAAGACTTGACGGAAGAGATCGACAAGGCTCTGGCTGACGCAGTCGTCGAGTTCAAGAAAGGCTTCCAGCCGTCTGCCTGACGGATGTCAGTGATGATGACCCGACGTCACGAATAAAAAGGTGGTGAAGAGATGGCAAAGGGATTACGTGAAATCAAACGCAGGCTGAAAAGCGTTAAGAATATGAGACAGATCACCAAGGCGATGGAGATGGTCTCCGCTGCCAACCTGCGCCGCGCGCAAGGGAGAGCGGAAGCGGCTCGCCCTTACGCGGAGAAGATGCGGGATGTGATCGCGAGCATCGCAGCCGGCACGCAAGGCATCAAGCATCCGATGCTGCAGAGCCGCCCGATCCGGAAGACCGGCTACCTGGTCATCACATCGGACCGCGGTCTGGCTGGCGGTTACAACTCCAACCTGTTGCGTGAGGCGCTGGCCACGATTCGTCAGCGGCACAAGTCGCCGGAAGAATACGCGGTGATGGTCATCGGCCGCAAGGGTCGCGACTACTTCAGAAGACGCGGCATCGAGCTGATCGATGAAGTGACCGGTGTGCCTGACTCGCCTCGCTTCGCCGACATCAAGTCGATCGCGGCGAATGCGGTGCAGAAGTATGCCAATGGTGAATACGACGAACTGTATATCTGGTACAACCACTTTGTCAATCCGTTGGTTCAGAGACCGATGGAGAGCCGTCTGCTTCCGCTGGTCGATGTGGGGCAGCATTCGGGCGTCAGCTATGAGTTCGAACCCACGGCGGAAGCCGTGCTCGAGGTTCTGCTGCCGAAGTATGCGGAGACGCTGATCTTCGCCGCGGTACTTGATGCGAAGGCGAGCGAGTTCGGCGCACGGATGAATGCGATGGGCAATGCGACGCGCAATGCAACGGAGCTCATCGGCACGCTTACGCTCGAGTATAACCGCGCGCGGCAAGCGGCGATCACGCAGGAGATTACGGAGATCGTCGCCGGCGCGAACGCTGCGAAGTAGGCTCTTGCGGCACGCACCGGATAAAGAACGGAAGTCATTGCAACGAATCCAGAGGAGGGAAAAATAGATGCACAAAGGTCGTGTATTGCAGGTCATGGGTCCTGTCGTCGACATCGAGTTCGAGCGCGGACACCTGCCTGAGATCATGAATGCAGTCAAGATCAAATATACGCCGGAATCTGCCACCGAACGCGCCATTGACCTGACTGTGGAAGTCGCTGTCCACCTGGGCGACAACGTGGCTCGATGCGTTGCGATGTCCTCGACAGACGGACTTGTCCGCGGCGCGGAGGCCATCGACACCGGCGGGCCGATCTCGGTTCCGGTAGGTCCTGGCATCCTGGGACGTATCTTCAACGTATTGGGTGAAACGATCGACGGCAAGGGTGAGGTCAAGGCGGATCAATATCTGCCGATTCACCGTCCGGCGCCGAAGTTCGAAGAGCTGTCGACCAGCACGGAGATGCTGGAAACGGGCATCAAGGTTATCGACCTGCTCGCTCCTTATGCGAAGGGCGGTAAGGTCGGTCTGTTCGGCGGTGCGGGTGTAGGCAAGACCGTCCTGATCCAGGAGCTCATCAACAACATCGCGCAGGAGCACAACGGTCTGTCCGTATTCGCCGGCGTCGGCGAACGTACCCGTGAGGGGAATGACCTGTATCATGAGATGAACGATACGGGCGTTATCAACAAGATGTCCATGGTGTTCGGCCAGATGAACGAACCTCCGGGCGCACGTCTGCGCGTAGCCCTGACGGGTCTGACGATGGCAGAGTATTTCCGCGATCAGGAAGGCAGAGACGTCCTCCTGTTCATCGACAACATCTTCCGCTTCACGCAAGCGGGTTCCGAAGTATCCGCGCTGCTCGGCCGCATGCCTTCGGCGGTTGGTTATCAGCCGACGCTGGCAACGGAGATGGGTCAGCTGCAAGAGCGGATCACTTCGACGAAGAAAGGGTCGGTAACGTCGATCCAGGCGATCTACGTGCCGGCGGACGACTATACGGACCCGGCTCCGGCCACGACGTTCGCTCACCTCGACGCAACGACCAACCTGGAGCGCAAGATCTCCGAGATGGGGATCTATCCGGCCGTTGACCCGCTGGCATCCACCTCGCGGATCCTCACTCCGGAGGTTGTAGGTCAGGAACACTACGAAGTGGCTCAGGGTGTGAAGCGCATCCTGGCTCGCTATAACGAACTGCAAGATATCATCGCGATTCTGGGTATGGACGAGCTGTCCGAAGAAGACAAGATTGTCGTTGCGCGTGCACGCCGCATCCAACGCTTCCTGTCGCAGCCGTTCCACGTCGCAGAAGCATTCAACAACATGCCGGGCAAGTACGTGCCGGTCAAGGAAACGGTACGCAGCTTCAAGGAGATCCTGGAGGGCAAACACGACCATCTGCCGGAGGCGGCATTCCTGTTCGTGGGCACGATCGAAGAAGCAGTGGAAAAAGCGAAGCACATGTAACGTTAGGAGGCCAATTCATTGAAGACCTTTCAGTTGGAAGTTGTCACTCCTGAACGCAAGGTATACAGCGGCGAAGCCACGATGGTCATCGTTAAGGGCATCGAGGGCGAGCTTGGCATCCTGGCTGACCACGTGCCATTCGTGACTCCGCTCCGAATCGCTCCGGTTACGATCAAGCGAGATGGGGAAGACCAGATCATCGCCGTAAACGGGGGATTCATCGAAGTGCACAAGAATCATGTCGTGATCCTGGCGGAATCGGCGGAGCTGCCGGAAGAGATCGATGTCGACCGCGCTGAACGGGCAAGAGAGCGCGCCGAAGAGCGGCTGAGACAATCGAAGCAGTCCAACATCGACTATCATCGGGCAGAGATCGCCCTGCAGAAGGCGATCAACCGCCTGTCGGTGGCGAAGCGCGGCTTCTGATGCAAGAAGGTCCGAGTCATATGACTCGGACCTTCTTGTCATTGGTCAGGGAATATTCCGGGAGAATCGGCTGTTCTCCTATGTGTATGGAACATCGTCCAGATATATGTCTAATCAACAAGATCATAATCGCTGTTCAGCAGCTTGACCGTTGGGGAATGATGACTCCACTCGATGATTCCATCCTCTTTCAGATGCTTGAGCTGTTTGGTTAGCGTGTTAAACGAGCGAATGCCGGTCATCTCCTGTATGTCCTGTATCGTCGGATCCACTTTCTTGACGATATAGTGATGTTTGATAGCCCGATAGATCAGTTGCCTTTTCGCTTCACCTTTGCTGTTCGGTCGGGGTTCAGGCTCAGATCCCATAGATAACATCTACTCCTCTCCATCGTTATACACGATTCATTATATCATGAAACGTCTGCCGCTCCCAAACGCGACACAGGAAAGGGAAAGTGCGAATAGCCGTGATAACGCGGATATAACCCATGGAAAACGGCGGATTCCCCTCCTATTTGTTCGAATTGTGAAAATTTTGAGACAACAGGAAACAGAAGCCACAGAGCGGCCCGAGCTGTGTGGAAATTGTTAGACACACCTGCGAAGGATTTGTTATAATTGATGGGAAATTTGTGAACAATCCATGAACGGAGGCGGTTAGATGGGTTTCGGCAACAATTACGTCATTGTGGTCATCTTTATCGCACTGGGCATTCTATTGCCGATTGTCGCGCTTTCGCTGGGCAGATTGCTCCGTCCGCACAAGCCGGATGAGAAGAAGCTGTCCACCTATGAGAGCGGCAATATCCCCGTTGGCGAAAGCCATATCAGATTCAATATTCGCTACTATCTGTTCGCGCTGATGTTTGTCATTTTTGATGTTGAGACCGCTTTCCTGTATCCATGGGCGGTCGCCTTTGACAAATTGGGTCTGTTCGCCCTGATCGAAATGTTCATATTTGTCGCATTGCTCGTAGTAGGATTGATCTATGCCTGGAAGAAGAAGGTGCTGAAATGGAATTCGATCTGAGCACAGTCACATTGGAAGAGCAAGAACAGTTGCAACGCAATGTATTCCTGGGCACGCTGGAGCAGATCAAGGGCTGGGCGCGCAGCCATTCGCTCTGGCCGCTGCAGTTCGGTCTGGCTTGCTGCGCGATCGAGATGATGGGGACGGGGGCGTCGCACTATGATCTGGACCGGTTCGGCGTCATCTTCCGCGCATCGCCCCGGCAAGCGGATGTGATGATCGTGGCAGGCACGGTCACGAAGAAGATGGCCCCCCTGCTCAGGCGGCTGTATGATCAGATGCCGGAGCCGAAATGGGTGATCGCCATGGGGTCTTGCGCCACGGCCGGCGGCCCGTATGTCAAATCATATTCCGTCGTCAAGGGCGTCGACCAGATCGTCCCTGTCGATGTCTACATACCCGGTTGCCCGCCGAATCCGGCTGCTCTTATCTATGGCATCAACAAGCTTCAGGAGAAGATTCGTTACGAAGCGAAGACAGGGAAGCGGGTGACAGATCGTGACTGAACATAAGGATCAGGAGCAGCTGCAGGAGCAACAGGCGGCCGCGAGCGGCGAAGCCCCTGCGGCGAAGGATACAACGAAACCGGAAGCAGCCGCACAGGGCGAAGCGTCGGCAGAGCAGCCTGCGGAGAAGGGAAGCGCAGCCGAAGCGAAGCCTGCGGAAGCACCGGAGGGCGGCACAGGTGCTGCGGGCAGGAATGAAGGCCCTGCGAGCAGCGGTGTGAAAGCGGAAACATCCGGCCGGCAAGCGGCTTCTGGCGAGGCGCCTGCGAGTGACGGCGAGAAACCGAAGCGGCTCGACCCTGCCGAACGCGAGGCGAGAAGGGCGGCAGCGCTGGCGGCCAGGGCGGCGGCTCAGGCTGCGGGTGAAGCGCCTGCCGGTGATGGGGAGAAGCCGAAGCGGCTCGATCCTGCCGAGCGCGAGGCGAGAAGGGCAGCCGCACTGGCGGCGAAGGCAGCGGCCAAAGCGGCCGCAGGCGGAGGAGACGAAGGCGAGGGAGCAGAGCCGGCGCCGAAGGAACCTTCCCCGAACCAGCCGCTGCTGGACAAGATCGTGGCGCTGATCCGGGATCAGGTCGCCCCCGATGCGGTTGAGGATCAATATATCAACGAGGTGGACAGCCATCTGCCGGTGGTCGTCGTGAAGAACGAGCACTGGCTGAAGACGGCGAAGCTGTTGAAGCAATCCCTTAAGCTCGACTATCTGATCAATCTGTCGGGCGTGGATTATGAAACCTACATGGAAGTGGTTTATCATATCGAGTCATTCCAGACCGGTGAGAAGTATTGCCTGAAAGTGCGCACAGATCGGGATGCGCCCAGCATTGCATCGGTGACCCCGGTGTGGAGCACGGCGAACTGGCCGGAGCGTGAGGTTTACGACCTGCTCGGCATTCAGTTCCCTGGACATCCCGATCTGCGCCGCATCCTGCTGCCGGATGATTGGGCAGGACATCCTCTTCGCAAAGACTATGAACCGCTGGATCCGGAGGTGTGAGCATGGCATTACGCACGGAAGAATTGTTGCTGAACGTGGGCCCGCAGCATCCGAGCACGCACGGCGTGTTCCGCATCGTCGTGAAGATCGACGGGGAGATCATCAAGGAAGCTACGCCGGTGATGGGCTACCTGCACCGCGGAACGGAGAAGCTGGCGGAGAACCTGAATTATACGCAGATCATTCCTTATACGGACCGCATGGATTACGTGTCCGCCATGACCAACAACTATGTGCTCGTGTCGGCGGTGGAGAAGCTCATGCAGCTGGAGGTTCCGGAGCGAGCCGAGTTCCTGCGCGTCATCGTGATGGAGCTGCAGCGGATCGCCAGCCATCTCCTCTGGTGGGGAACGTATCTGCTCGACATCGGGGCGATGAGTCCATTCCTGTTCGCCTTCCGCGACCGCGAGATCATCATCGAGCTGTTCAACGAATTGTGCGGCGCGCGCCTGACCTACTTCTATATGCGCGTTGGCGGCGTCAAATGGGATGCGCCGGACGGCTGGATCCAGAAGGTGCGCGACTTCGTTCCTTACATGCGGGAACGCCTGAAGCTGTACGATGATCTGGTCAGCGGCAATGAGATATTCCTCGCCCGCATCAAGGGCGTGGGCCGTTACGATGCGCAAACGGCCATCGATTATGGCCTGAGCGGCGCCAATCTGCGCTGCACGGGCGTGAAGCGCGACCTGCGCAAGGATCAGCCATACAGCGTCTACGACCGCTTCGAATTCGATGTTCCGACGAGGACGGAAGGGGATTGCTATGCGAGATATCTCCTCCGCATCGAAGAGATCAAGCAGAGCCTTCGCATCCTCGAGCAAGCGGTCGAGATGTTCCCGGAAGGGCCCGTGATGGCCAAGGTGCCTCGCGTGCTTCGTCCGCCGGAAGGGGAAGTGTACTCGCGCGTCGAATCTCCTCGGGGTGAGATCGGCTGCTACGTCGTGTCCAAAGGCAAGGACAGCCCTTATCGTCTCAAGTTCAGAAGGCCGTCCTTCGTCAATCTTCAGATCCTGCCGAAGCTGCTGGTCGGTGAGAGCATCACGAATCTGATCACGATCCTGGGCGCGACGGATATCGTCGTAGGGGAGGTCGACGCTTGATGGGCGAATTGCTGACGAGGCCTCTGACGTGGGGCAGTTTCCTGACATTTTTCCTGATGGCAGTCGTGCTGCTGCTCATCATCCTGTTCATGGTTACATATGCGATCTATGCGGAGCGGAAGATCCTCGGCTATATGCAATCGCGCATAGGTCCGAATCGCACGGGCAAGTTTGGCCTGCTGCAGACGCCTGCGGATGTGCTCAAGCTTCTGATCAAGGAGGACGTCATCCCGGAGAAGGCGGATCGCCCTCTCTTCAAGCTGGCGCCGGTGATCGCCTTCGTGCCATCCTTCGTGGTGCTGGCCACCATCCCGTACTCGGAGCATATGTATTTTGCCGATCTCGACATCGGCGTGCTCTATTACGTGGCTCTGTCAGGCCTTACGGTGATTGGCATCGTGCTGGGCGGCTGGGCATCGAACAACAAATACGCGCTGATCGGCGGCATGCGTTCGGCCGCGCAGCTGGTCAGCTATGCGATCCCGCTTGTCATCTCGGCGGTGGGCGTCGTCCTGATGAGCGGCACGATGAATCTGAGGGGGATCGTGGAAGGCCAGGCCGGATGGTTCTGGAACTGGAACTTCATCCCGCAGATTCTCGCGTTTGTCGTGTTCGTCATCTCGGCGATCGCGGAGCTGAACCGCACGCCCTTCGACCTGCCGGAAGCGGAGTCCGAGCTGGTCGCTGGCTATCACGTGGAGTACAGCGGCTTTCGTTTCGCCTTCTTCATGCTGACCGAGTACGTGTACATGATCGCGATGTCCGCACTCATCACCACATTGTTCTTCGGCGGATGGCATGCGCCTGCGCCGTTTTTGGAGTTCATACCGGGCTTCATCTGGTTCCTGCTGAAGTTCTGCGGCGTATTCTTCTTCATCATCTGGCTGCGCGGCACGATGCCCCGCATCCGCATCGACCAGCTGATGAGCCTCGGATGGAGGGTGCTGTTGCCGCTGTCACTCGGGAACATCTTCGTCA
This sequence comes from uncultured Paenibacillaceae bacterium, assembly GCA_937957685.1. GTDB lineage: Bacteria > Bacillota > Bacilli > Paenibacillales > DA-C8 > Insulibacter. The sequence goes on along the minus strand of CALGAO010000095.1, from coordinate 13,680 downwards.
CGGCGATCGTGATGGAGATCGTCAAGGCCATCAACGGATAAAGCTTACAGACAAGGGGTGATAAGATGAAAGGCTTGGTCAAAGGTTTGGGCGTCACGCTGCGGAACATGACGAAGAAGAAAGTGACGTACAAGTATCCGGACGAACCGATGAAGATGCCGAACCGCTTCCGCGGCGTGCAGCACTTCGAGCCGGAGAAATGCATCGTCTGCAACCAGTGCGCGCGCATCTGTCCGACGGAGTGCATCACGCTGACCGGCAAGAAGAATCCGGATCCGGAGAGCAAGGTCAAGCTGGTCATCGACACCTTCGACTTGAACTTCGAGATCTGCATCCTGTGCGACCTGTGCACGGAGGTATGCCCGACTGAAGCGATCGTCATGACGAACAACTTCGAGCTGGCTGCATACAGCAGAGATGAACTGTTCAAGGACAAGGAGTGGCTGACCGCGAATAACACGAATGTGCGGGAAGAGAACAACGTATCCTTGCTGAAGGCCAAAAAAGGAGGCGCCGAATAACCGATGCAATGGATCGACAATATGCTGGGCTTCTTCGGAAGCGGATCTAACATCATGTTCCTGGTGTTCGCCTTGCTCGCGATCGGCGGGGCGGTGTTCATGATCAACTTTACGAAGGTCGTGCACATGGTGATCTCGCTGGCCGTCACCTTCATCAGTCTCGCCGGCATCTATATCCTGCTGCAGGCTGAGTTCGTGGCGGTCGTGCAGGTGCTCATCTACGCGAGCGCGATCACGATCCTCATGATCTTCGGCATCGTCATGACCAACCACCAGGAGATCGAGCAGCCGCTCGCGCGCCCCTTGCATCAAGTGCTGGTGGTTATCGGAATCCTGGCCTTCTTCGGCATTGTCTTTTATTCGGTGCAGCAGGCGGTATTCCCGGACAGTACGGTTGAGCACGCGGTGAACAATACGGAGAAGATCGGCATGCAGCTGTTCTCGCAGCATGTGATCCCGTTCGAGCTCATGTCCGCCCTGCTCACGGTTGCGTTCATCGGCGCGATCATCATCGCCAAGCGGGAGGAGGAATGAGCGCATGAATGTGATCGCATCTTATCTGATCCTGGCCGCGATCCTGTTCTGCATTGGCTTGTACGGGGCCCTCACGAAGCGACACGCCATCATCGTGCTGCTGTCGGTGGAACTGATGCTCAATGCGGTGAATCTGAATCTGGTTGCCTTTTCGAGATGGGGGATCGTGCCGAATCTCACCGGACAGATCTTCTCCCTGTTTAACATGACCATCGCCGCAGCGGAGGTAGGCGTCGGCATCGCGATCCTGATCGCTTACTATCGCAGCAGAGGAAGCTCCAACGTGCGCGATATGAATTCACTGAAGCGCTGAAGTCAATGTCAAGGAGCCTATTCCCAACGTTAGGAGGCTAAACCGATCATGGAAGCTGTATATGCACAATACGCATGGCTCGTCCCCCTGTTTCCGCTGATCGCCTTCCTGGTGCTTCTCGCTATCGGGCGAACGGCGAACAGATCCGGTCCGGTCATCGGTGTTATCGCCACCCTGGCATCCTTCGTCATGGCTCTGCTCGTCCTGTTCGAACAGACGGCCGAGGGCGGCATGGCCTATGTATGGAATGATCTGGAGTGGATACGGGCGGGAGACTTCGTGCTTGCGATGGGTTATGAAGTCAATCCGCTCAACGCGCTGATGCTGGTGATCGTCACGTTCGTCAGCTTGCTGGTGAATCTGTACTCCATGGGCTATATGAAGGACGATCCGCGCATCACCGTATTTTTCTCGTATGTCGCCCTGTTCACGTTCTCGATGCTGGCTCTGGTCATCTCCGAGAACATTGTCCAGCTATACATATTCTGGGAGCTCGTCGGCGTCTGTTCGTTCCTCCTGATCGGCTTCTGGTATACGAAGCCGGAGGCGAAGGCCGCCGCCAAGAAAGCGTTCATCGTCACGAGGATCGGCGACGTGGGCCTGTTCATCGGCATCCTGTTGCTCGTCTGGAATATGCCAGGGCATGCGATCGACTTCACGAATATCGGCAATGCCTTCGCCAGCGGAGATATCTCCGGCGGGCTCGCCACGCTGATCGCGATCCTGATCTTCATCGGGGCGGTTGGCAAGTCCGGCCAGTTCCCGCTGCATACCTGGTTGCCGGACGCGATGGAAGGTCCGACGCCGATCAGCGCCTTGATCCACGCGGCGACGATGGTCGCGGCTGGCGTCTATCTGGTGGCCCGCACCTATCCGGTCTTCGAGGCTTCGGAGAGCGCGATGCAGGTCGTCGCCATCGTCGGCGCCTTCACCGCGATCTTCGCCGCGCTGATCGCGCTGACGCAGACGGATATCAAGCGGGTGCTCGCGTACTCCACCGTCAGTCAGCTCGGCTATATGATGCTGGCGCTGGGGATCGGCGCCTATGCGGCCGGCATCTTCCATCTGTTCACGCACGCCTTCTTCAAGGCGCTCCTGTTCCTCGCGGCGGGCAGCGTCATCCATGTGCTGCATGAACAGAACATCTTCAAGATGGGCGGACTGATGGGCAAGATGAGAATCACCGGCTGGACGTTCGTCATCGGCGCCCTCGCTCTCGCCGGCATCTTCCCGTTCGCCGGCTTCTGGTCGAAGGACGCCATCCTGGCAGAAGCGTACGCATCGCACCCGGTGCTGTTCTGGGTGGCGCTCATCACCGCCTTCCTGACGGCGTTCTATATGGCGCGGCTGTTCTTCCTCGTGTTCACCGGCCAGTCGCGTGCCGAATCGTCGGAGGCGGGACATGCGCATGAGTCTCCGCTCGTCATGACACTGCCGATGATCCTCCTGGCCATCTTCTCGATCGGCGCAGGCTTCTTCAACATACCCGGCAGCGACCGGCTGGCCGCGTGGCTGACCCGGGAAGCTCCGGAGCATCATGCCAGCGTGCTGGTGATGGTGCTGTCGAACGTCTTCGCTCTCGCCGGCATCCTGCTGGGATGGCTGATGTACGGCAAGCGGACCATTCCTCAGGACTGGCTGTCGGCCCGGGCCACATGGCTGTACAGGTTGTCCTACCGCAAGTTCTATATCGATGAAATCTATGATTATGTCATCGTCAGACCTCTTCGGGTGTTCGGATATTTCCTGCACCTGTTCGACGAATTTATCGTGGACGGCATCGTTCGTTTGACCGCGAACATCACGCTGGCGATCGGCAGGGCCGGCACCAGATTGCAGAACGGGCAGCTGCAGACCTACGGCCTCGTGTCGATGCTGGGTCTGGTTATCCTGGCTGTCGCGTTCGTAGGATGGAGGTTTGTCATCAATGCTGGATAATATTCCGATCTTGTCATTGCTTGTTTTCTCGCCGATCGTGGGCATACTGGCCTTGCTCTTCATCCGCAGCGAGAACGGACGTCTGCTTCGCATCGTGGGCACGGCGGGCACGGCGCTGCCGCTCCTGCTCGCCATCTGGCTATTCAGCGGCTTCGACTTCGGAGGCGGCCGGCAGTTCGCGGAACAGGCCTTGTGGGTTCATCTGCCGCTTCCGACGGAGTTCGTGCCAGGAGGTGTCCAGTATTATCTGGAGCTCGGATATTCGCTGTCGGTCGATGGTATCTCGCTGGCGCTCGTCTTCCTGACAGCGCTCATCAGCACGATGGCGGCGCTGGCGTCGTTCAGCCACATCAAGAAGCGCTGGAAGGCCTTTTACATCTGGTTCCTGGTGATGGAGATCGGCATGCTGGGCGTCTTCACGGCGCAGGACCTGTTCCTGTTCTTCATCTTCTTCGAGATGACGCTCGTTCCGCTCTTCTTCCTGATCGGCATCTGGGGCTACAAGGAGCGGGAGAAGACCGCGAACAAATTCCTGATCTATAACGGCATCGGATCGGCATTTATGCTGCTGGCCTTCATCATGATGATCACCACCGGCGGCTTCGAGATTCGCGAGACGGCCAACTCGGCGGATTACGTCTACACCAGCAGCATGGAGACGATCATGCACAACATGGTCTCCGCCGATTCGTATGTGAACAGCGCGGCCTATGCGCAAAGTCCGTTCCATCTGGATGAGGGAACGCTCGTGCTGATCTTCTTCCTCCTGCTCCTGGCCTTCGGCATCAAGCTGCCGATCTTCCCGTTCCATACGTGGATGCTGAAGGTGCATACGGAAGCGGCGCCCAGCGTCGTCATGCTGCACTCCGGCATCCTGCTCAAGATCGGCGCATACGGTCTGATCCGCTTCGGCATGCAATTCTTCCCGGAGCAGATCGAGAGGTACGCCTTGCTGATCGCGGTGCTTGGCGTGATCAATGTCCTGTACGGCGCGGTGCTGGCGCTCGTGCAGAGCGACTTCAAGCTGGTGCTCGCCTACTCGAGCATCAGCCATATGGGCATCGTGCTGCTGGGGATCGCGTCGCTGTCCGAGATCGGCGTCAAGGGAGCGATCTTCCAGATGGTGTCCCACGGCTTCATCTCCGCGCTGATGTTCCTGCTCGTCGGCAGCTTCTATGAACGGACGGAAACCACCGCGCTGGAGAAGCTGGGAGGACTGGCCAAGTCGATGCCGTTCATGAGCAGCATCCTGCTGACGGCGGGGCTGGCGCTGCTCGGACTGCCCGGACTGTCGGGTTTCATCAGCGAGTTCCTGGTGTTCGTTGGCCTGTTCGACACGCGTCCGGTGCTGACGGTGCTTGGCGTCCTTGGACTCATCCTCGCTTCCGCCTATGTGCTCCGCTCGGTGCTTCGCATCACCTACGGGTCGATGGATGCCCGGTTCGCGGAAGTGAAGGATGCGCGATTGATCGAAGCGATACCGATGATCATCCTGGTCGCCTTCATCGTGCTCATCGGCATCTATCCTGCGGTGCTAAGCGAGACGATCGGAACGGCCGTAACAGATATTATCAACGGGATAGGGGGTTAGACCAATGGAACGACTTCAATCAAGTGACCTGATCTATCTGGCGCCGGAGTTGACATTGGTCATCTCGGCTATCGTCATCAGCGTGCTCGATCTGTTCCTGCCGAAGCGGGTGAACCGCGATCTGATCGGCTGGCTGAGTCTGCTTGGCATCATCGTATCCGCAGGATGGGTCGCCATGTACTCGATACCGCTCATCAACGGGGACGGCGCGCAGCTGGTCTCGCTGCTCGGCGGCAGCTACCGGATCGATAACTTCGCGAATGTGCTCAAGCTGATCATGCTTGGCGGAGCCGCGCTCATCATCTTCATGAGCATCGGCACGGTGAAGGAGAGGGAGATTCCGCATCGCGGCGAGTTCTATTATCTGCTTCTGCCCGCTCTGCTCGGTGCGATGATCATGGCGTCCTCGACCGAGATGATCACGCTGTACGTTGGTCTGGAGCTGCTCAGCATCACCACGTATATCCTCGTGGCCATCCGGAAGAGCCAGGCGGAATCTTCGGAAGGGGCATTCAAGTATCTGGTGACGGGCAGCATCGCCTCGGCATTCATCCTGTACGGCATGTCGTTCCTGTACGGCATGACGGGCACCACGCAGCTGGGGGCGATACGCCAGCTGCTGAACGATCCGCAGTTCTACCCGCTGATCTATGTCAGCTATATCCTGATGATCGCCGGTTTCGCCTTTAAAGTGGCGGCGGCCCCATTCCATACGTGGGCGCCGGATGTATATCAGGGCGCCGCTACGCCGGTGACCGCGTTCCTCGCGACCATCTCCAAGGCGGCGGGCTTCGCGATCCTGTTCCGCGTGGTCTACAACGCTTTCTACGGATTGGGGACACAGACGATACATAAAGACTTCTTCTTCATCCTGATGCTGCTTGCCGCGATCGCGATGATCCTCGGCAACTTCATGGCGCTGAAGGAGAAGAACGTGAAGCGTCTGATGGCCTACTCGGGCGTCGCCAATGCCGGCTACCTGCTCGTGCCGATCATGAACGATCCGTACTTCGCGGAGTCGTCGATGCATTACTCGATGTTTTCCGAGTTTGTGTACTATCTGATCGCCTATGTGCTGATGAATATCGGCATGTTCGCCGCCATCCTGATCGTCACCGGTGAAACGCGCAGCGAGGAGATGAGCGCCTTCGCCGGTCTGTACTACCGCGCTCCGGGACGGGCGATCGCGATCATCCTGATCGTGCTGTCTCTGGCCGGCATTCCGGTGACGGGCGGCTTCTTCGGCAAGTTCTATATCCTGTTCGGCACGGTTCAGTCCCAGATGTACTGGCTGGCAGCGGTCATGATCATCACCAGCGTCGTATCGTACTACTATTATTTTTCCATCATCCGCCAGATGTTCATGCGCTCATCCTTCCAGGCGTCGGAACTGGCGAAGGGGATTCCGCTCAGCGCAGTGCTCTGGATATGCGCGATACTCGGTGTCGTGATCGGCATCGTTCCGCAATGGATCATCGGTTATATCGACTCCATCTTCCAGTATGGTTTCGACCTGTTCGGATGATGGCACGTTGACCAGGCTGAATGTATGAAGCATAGAGGTTGTCCTCGGGGATTTCATCCCTGGGGACAGCCTTTTTTCATTTTTTATTTGCGGAATATGATATAATTTTAGTGATGAAATAAACCGCAATCTGGCAATCTATTTCTAATGTTTCATCATGCACAATCTGCTATGATAGAGATAACGTCCAACTGCTGATAGATTTTGGAAGGCGGCGGATCGCCTGCCTGTCTGATGGTTGGGATTCGGCAATACAAGATCAACACAAAAAGGTTGAACAATGATGAGAGATTCGTGGAAAACGACAATTGCATTGGTGATCGTAGTGGCCCTGATCCTCTCGGCGATCCCTTTTCAGCCGATCATAGCTGACGAACCGACGCCGGATGCCGCAACGAACGAATCGATCGGATACAAGCCCGCAGAGGAAGCGGTAGACAGCTGGATCATCCGGTGGGAAGGGGAGATCGATCCGGAGTTTGTCGAACAGAGCGTCATCCTCGACGAACAGGATTTCCTGAACGTCACGGTGGCGAAGCCGCGCGAAGGGATCGAACCGGAAGAATGGTTCAGGCGTTGGCAGAGTTCCCCTCTGGTCCGCTACATTCAACCTAATCATAAAGTGAAGACAACAGCCGTGGCCAATGATACGAGCCGCTCCCAACAGCGTTATCTCGACATGATCCATGTCAACGCGGCCTGGGATCATGTCACGGCGAATACATCGATTACGATCGCGGTCGTCGATACGGGGGTGGATCTGAATCACCCCGATCTTCAGGCCAACCTCGCCGCTGGTTACAATTTCCTCGACAAGAACAAAACGCCCCAGGACGATAACGGCCACGGCACGAACGTCGCCGGCATCATCGCCGCTGTCGGCAACAACAGGCAAGGAACCGCGGGCATCCTCTGGAATGCCCGGATCATGCCGCTCAAGGCGCTGGACAAGTCCGGCTCCGGCAATGAGAAAACGCTGGGTGAGGCGATCCGATATGCCGTTGACAATGGCGCCAAGGTCGTGGTGATGTCGCTTGGCTTGCACCGGTACTCGCCTTATCTGCAGGATGTCGTCAACTATGCGGAGCAGCATGACGTGCTGCTGGTCGCCGCGGCGGGCAACGAAGGCAACGACATCAAATATCCCGCAGCTTACAAGACCGTCCTGGCAGTAGGCGGCATTGGCTCAGGCGGTTCGATCGTCCAGGAGTCCAACTACGGACCGGAACTCGATCTGGTGGCGCCTTGGGAAGTCTATACGACAGCGCTTGACGGTAAATATGTGGCCAACTACGGGACCTCCATGGCCGCCCCGCAGGTTGCGGCGGTGGCGGCGATGGTGCTCGCGCAGCATCCGGACTGGAAGCCGGCGCAAGTGCGCAACCATCTCCGCCAAACGGCCGAGGATCTCAGCGTGCGGAAGTGGGATGAGCGGACCGGTTACGGGCTGCTCAGGGCAGACCGCGCGGTCACCCTCCCGTATATGGCCGACATGTATGAACCGAATAACAGTCGCGTCGCCGCCGCACAGCTGCCGATCGATCACATCGTCTACGGCGAGCTGTCGCGCGGAGATACGGACTGGTTCTACGTACAGGCGCCGTACAGGGGCAAGCTGACCCTGGAACTGACCTCCATGGGGACCGCCGCAGACATGCAGGTGACGCTTGAGCATTATGATACGAACGGCAATCTGCTGAATTCCTATCCGAACATGCTCGGCAAGAGCATGACGGTGAACGTGACCACAGCTCGCGCCTATTTCCGGCTGGTGCCGGGAAGCTCGAATTCCAATGCCAGCGTGCAGTACGCCTTGTCGGCATCCTTCACGATCTACAGCGATGAGTACGAGGACAATGACCGGCAGTACAAGGCCTACCGACTCCAGGCGCGCAGCCAGGTGCTGACCGGGACATTCCATCAACAGGACGACTTCGACTGGTTCCAGATTCCGATCACGCAGCATGGTACCCTGCGCGTCAAGGTAACGGTGGACACCATGCGCATCGACCCGTATATCATGATCCAGCGCCAGGGCGGTATGCCGATCGAGGTGGATGCCGGTTCCGAAGGGAAGATGGAGTATTCGGATGCGATCGACGTCACTCCGGGCACATACTATCTGTTGATCAAGAACGTCATCTCGGACACCACTTATCCGATTACGGGAGAATACACGGTTACGATCGAATATTCGCCGAAATATCTAGACCCGAACGAGCCGAATGACAGAGCGTACAATGCGACCATGATGGTTCCGGGTACCGCCTACAACGGCGTCATCTCCACCTCCAGCGATCAGGACTGGTTCTCGTTCAGGATGGATGCCGAAGCCGTCGCCGAATTTGATCTGAGCCGTATCCCGAAAGACAGGACGATGACGATCACCGTCTATGATTCGGTACAGAAGATGCTGGCCGTGCATACTTCCAAGCTGGGCTCCGAACAGCTCAACGTGCGCATGGCGCTGAGCAAGGGCATGTACTATGTCAGACTGACGGCGAACTCCGCGTTCCAGGATCAGATGTATGGCTTCACGGTGCATATCAGGGAACTGGCCGGAGGCTTCATCGATATCAAGGGTCATTGGGCCAGAGACGCCATCATCAACCTGGTCGAGCGTGGCGTCGTTGAGGGATACGGCGACTATACCTTCCGTCCGGACGCGCCGCTCCTCAGGGCCGAGGCCGTGACGATGATCGTGCGGGCATTCGGACTTGAGCAGCAGCGCAGCGTATCGTACAAGGATGTGCCGATTCGCCACTGGGCGTACCAATCGATCCTTCGCGCCACCGCGGCAGGAATCGTGCAGGGCTACCCGGACGGCACCTTCCGTCCTGACAATCAAGTGACGAGAGTCGAGATGGCGCAGATGCTGGGCAACGCGATGAAGCTCACGCCGCTGGCGGAGAATCCGGGGTTCAAGGACATCGCCGCGGATTACTGGGCAGCGGGCATGCTGGCCGCGCTCAAGAAGAACGGCATCCTGACCGGGTATCCGGATGGCACCTTCCGACCGAATGAAACGGCTACGCGCGCGGAATTTGCCAACCTGCTGTACAAAGCACTACAATAGATAACGATTTGGTTATATCAGACGTGAGATGATATGACTCCGCAGGGAAGAGTGGTGAGGTGTACCGTGTCCGGCATTGCGGTTGAAACTGCGGCGCAGGCCATTGCCTATCTGATCGTCATATTGGCCGGGATCCTCCTGGCTTGGTGGGCCTTGCAGGCTTTTCGCTTCGACATGTTCGTCAGGGAGCCGAAGAGCCTCAAGGCCAGGGTGCTGCAGCTCCTCGTCGCTGTCGTGATCGGCTACAATGTGGCCAGGTTCCTGCTCGATTACGCCTATTTCGCGTCATTCATGTCATGGATCACCTGAATATGTCGCATAACATGCGTTGCAGTAGTAAACAATGGATAGTACAACCGTCATAAAACAGATCAGGCTTGCGAATGGTATGCGAAGAGCCTGAAATGGCCTTACTGCCTGTCATATTGATTATCCAGTATGGTTTCCAGCAATTAATCCGAGAAAACAAGACGCGGAGGGAATCCTTGATGAGCAGATTTATCGTCCGCGGTGGCCAGCGCTTATCCGGAACAGTCAAGGTACATGGTGCCAAGAACTCGGTACTGCCGATCATCGCAGCTTCCATACTTGCTTCAGAAGGCAAGAGTGTTATTCATGATGTGCCGCTCCTGGATGATGTGGCCACGATCAGCAAGGTTCTGAAATCCATCGGAGTGGACATCGTATGTGATGAAGAGCGAGCTGTGATTGACGCCACATACATATCCAATTGCGAGGCGCCTTATGATCTGGTGCGCCAGATGAGGGCGTCCTTCCTGGTCATGGGACCGCTGCTCGCCCGCTGCGGCGAAGCGAGGGTCGCTCTGCCAGGAGGCTGCGCGATCGGGACGAGGCCGATCGACCAGCATCTGAAGGGCTTCGAGGCGATGGGAGCCACGATCAACCTGGGACAGGGATATATCGAGGCCCATGTGGAGCATCGGCTGAAGGGCGCCAAGATCTATCTGGACGTCGCCAGCGTAGGCGCAACGGAGAATATCATGATGGCGGCCACCCTGGCCGAAGGAACGACGGTGATCGAGAATGCGGCCAAGGAGCCGGAGATCGTCGATCTGGCGAACTATCTGAATGCGATGGGGGCCAAGGTTCGCGGCGCCGGCACGGGCCTGATCCGCATCGAGGGCGTGGAGAAGTTGCGCGGCGTATCCCACACCGTGATTCCGGACCGGATCGAGGCGGGCACCTACATGATCGCAGCTGCGATCACTGGCGGGGAAGTCTATGTGGAAGGCGCGATCGCGGATCATCTGAAGCCGGTCATCTCCAAGCTTCAGGAGATGGGCGTGGAGGTGCGCGAGGATGAGAACGGCGTGTTCGTATCCGCCTCGGGGAGGAAGTTGCGCGCCGTGGATGTCAAGACCCTCCCGTACCCGGGATTCCCGACCGACATGCAGGCGCCGATGATGGCGCTGCTCATGGTGTCCGAAGGCACAAGCATCGTCACGGAGACGGTGTTTGAGAACCGTTTCATGCATGTGGGAGAGCTGAAAAATATGAACGCCGACATCAAGGTGGAAGGGCGAACGGCGATCGTGACAGGCGGGGCCAGGCTGACCGGCGCCAAGGTGTGCGCAACCGATCTGCGCGCCGGCGCAGCGCTCATCCTGGCTGCGCTGGCGGCGGAAGGTGAGACCGAGATTACCGGTGTGCAGCACATCGACCGCGGCTATGTGAACATCGCGGAGAATCTTCGCGCGCTCGGGGCGGATATCCGCAGGGTGTACGATGAACGTCCCGCCGAACAGGAGCAGGAAGAGAGCGGAGCCGCAGCGGCCATCGGCTTCGGCAGCATCCAGCCTACGCTGGCCTGATCGACTTCGATTACCAGCGAGGGGCATACTCCAGCAGCTGCTGGTGAGATCGATGAAGCCCGAAAGTTCGACATCATTCGGCAAGCATACGAGCCGGGAGTGGGGAATGAACACAGCTTGCTTCTGTCGCCATTTCCGGCCAGGTCTGGCACATCCAACTGACGCCATCCCATGTGGCGCCTTCCCGATCACGTACCGATGGGGCGTGATCGGGAGGGCGCCTTTGTTCACGTTCACGCCAACGACGGACATATCTTCATCGGATCGGTTCTATCAAGCTCCTCCTCTATCATAGTCATAGTAATAGATTGTGACGAACCAACGATAGACGAAGAAGGAGGAAGCCTATGGCGCGCGCCAGTACCGACAAGGCGATCATCTTGCTGTGGGCGGCGAACCTGCTGTTTGCGGCCATCGTCATCCCGATGATCCTGGTCAAGAGAGAGGGAGAGGAGCTGGCCAGACCCGTTGCGCCTGCCCCGAACGTGGAACTCGAGGAGGCAGCATCGCCCGATGAACCAGCGCTGCTCATCCCCGTATACCTCACCGGGCAGGATCGCGTCATCCAGGTGCCGCTTGAGCATTATGTGCGGGGAGTGGTCGCGGCCGAGATGCCGCCGGACTTCGAACTGGAGGCGCTGAAGGCGCAGGCGATCGCCGCACGCACGTATATCGTGCGCAAGATCCTGATGCGGGATGCCGTCCAGGCGCCCGCGCCGGAGGCCTGGGTGACCGATACGGTGGCGGACCAGGCCTATGCGACGGAGGAGCAGCTCATGGAACGATGGGGCCGGGAGGATTATGAGGCCAACATCGGCAGGATCAACCGCGCTGTGGCAGAGACGAGAGGGCTGATCATCACCTATGAGGGAGAGCCGATCGACGCCACCTATTTCTCCACCAGCAACGGGTTTACGGAGAATTCCGAGGAATACTGGTCGGTCGCCATTCCCTATCTGCGAAGCGTGCCGAGTCCCTGGGACAAGGAGCTCTCACCCAGGTACAAGAACGTCATCCGCATGTCGCTGGATGAGGTGATGACCAGGCTGGGGCTGCAGGCGATGCCCGCATCCACGGGAAGCAAACTGGGCATGGCTGTGACGGAGAGGACGAGCGGCAATCGGATCAAGACGATGGTCATAGGCGGCACCACGTTCAGCGGGCGCGAAATCAGGGAGAAACTCGGTTTGCCTTCTGCAGAGTTCACCTGGCGTGTGACGGGGGATGTGGTCGAATTCATCGCCTTCGGATACGGTCATGGAGTCGGCATGAGCCAATATGGCGCCAACGGGATGGCGAAGCAGGGGAGCCGGGCGGAAGAGATCCTGACCTATTACTATCAAGGTGTGCGTGTGGTTCCTATGAACGAGATCAGAGGTTGGCAATCTCTGGCGTTGCGCAACCCTGAAAGACCGGCAACCTGAGAGGAAATGGAAAAAATTCTCTCACCTCACGTTTAAATTCCATTCTAGCGGCAAGAATGGTAGATGAGGTGATGGAAATGAGTGACCAAAAGAAAGATCAAATCGAAAAAAACACATCCAAACCCGTAACTGCTGCACCGAATCAGAAGGCTAACGGTGAACAGACAGGCCTGAGCAAGCCGCAGGTGTCAGCCTGGAAGAGACTCGCTTCGAGAAAGTGGTTATTCCCGGCAGCATACCTGGCAGCAGCGGCTATCATCCTGGGCATCATGATCGTATACCAGAGTTCGCAGAAAGAGACGCTGACCGACGAGAATCTGGGACTCGATGTCGATCAGGCCGAGGAGACGAACGAAGCGGACAACGATCTGCCGGTTGTGGCGCTGACGGAAGACTTCGCATGGCCGGTGGCTGACATGACGGATATCGAGGTCGTCATGCCTTACTATGAGGAGAGCCTGTCGAACGAAGAGAAGACGATGGCGGTCATCCAGTATGAGGATACGTTCGTGACAAGCGAAGGCATCGCGCTGGCGCGTCAGGACAACCAGACGTTCGATGTCACCGCGGCGCTCAGCGGCAAGGTCGTCCGGGCAGAGAACGCGCCGATCATCGGCAACGTCGTCGAGATCGAGCATACGAACGGGCTGTCCACCATCTACTACAGCCTCGCTGATGTCCAGGTGAGCGAAGGCCAGGAAGTGCAGCAGGGCGATGTGATCGCGAAGGCTGGTCAGAACGAATACGAGAAGGACCTGGGCGTCCATCTGCACTTCGAAGTGCATCAGGATGGCGAACCGGTCAATCCGTACACCTACCTGCCGGAGATTGATTGACGGTTTGGAACGCACAGAGGCTGTCCGGAAAGTCAGATGAGACTGACCGATGGATGGCCTCTTTTTGTTGGTCTGGTGGTCAGCGCGGTG
>CALGAO010000094.1 GCA_937957685.1 uncultured Paenibacillaceae bacterium | reverse complement strand
TCTTCGAGCAGGTCGTCAACTCGAATCCGATGCCGACCATCCCGGAGATGCAGGCAGTCTGGGATCCGGTGGCCGGTGCGCTCGCGACCGTCTGGAACGAGCAGGCCGATGTGAAAGCTATCCTGGATACCGCCGCACAAACGATTCGCGAGAAGATCCAGTCAGGCAAGTAATCGACGCTAACAGCAAGCAAGGCTCACCCGGCTGTCCAACGGCCGGGTTGGGCCGTCTATTTACACAACAAAGGTGGGTAGACCAGATATGAAACGGCATTCCAGAACAGCGATGACGCTTTCCATACTCTGTATGGGCCTGGGACAGCTGTACAACCGGCAAAAGGCCAAAGGAATACTCTACCTGGCCATATGGGCGGGGCTCATCTATCTGACGGCAACCTATGTGGTGAAGTCGTTGCGCGGGTTGATCACGCTGGGTGAGACGCCTACCGGCATGGTCAAGGTGGGCAGGTTGTATCAGATGGTGGAGGGCGACCACTCGATCTACCTGATGATCGAAGGCCTGATTGGTTTGTTTGTGTTGCTGCTGTTCATCGGCATCTACATCATGAATGTGCGCGATGCCTATACCAACGGTCTTCGTATGGAACGCGGGGAGCCGACGGTCGGCATCATCGGTGGGCTGAAGAGCGTGGAGAACCAATCCTTCCCCTACTTTGTTCTGCTGCTGCCAGCGATATCGATCTCTTTCCTGACAGTTATGCCCATCGTGTTCAATATTCTGCTGGCATTCACCAACTATGCGGAACCTGTGCTTCCTCCGGCCAATCTGGTGGATTGGGTCGGCTTCCGGAATTTCAGCAATCTCGTTACGCTCTCCAGCTGGAGCAAGACTTTCTTCGGTGTATTGGGCTGGACCGTGATCTGGGCGATCCTGGCGACCATCACCACTTACTTCGGCGGCATGCTGGTTGCGGTGTTGATCGAACAGCCGGCGATTCGTTTCAAGAAGTTCTGGCGCACGGTCCTGATCATCCCGTTCGCCATTCCGAATCTCGTCTCCCTGCTCGTCATGCGCAATTTGTTCAACGGCCTGGGGCCTGTCAATCTTTTTCTGCGCAACAGTCTTGGATTGGAGGGCGTGCCTTGGCTGACCGATCCTGCCTGGGCGAAGATCACCGTCATCCTCGTCAATATGTGGATCGGCATCCCGGTGTCGATGATTCTCATCTCCGGCATCCTGACGACGATTCCCCGCGATCTGTATGAGGCGGCAGAGGTCGACGGAGCAAGCCCGGCTCAGAAGTTCAGGCATATCACGCTCCCGATGGTGCTGTTCTCGACCGCGCCGATCCTGATCATGCAGTTCGCTGGCAATATCAACAACTTCAACGTCATCTACCTGCTGACGAACGGCGATCCGGTCAATCCTCAGTATCAATACGCGGGCCATACCGATCTGCTGGTCACCTGGCTCTACAAGCTGACGCTGAACCATCAGCAGTACAATCTGTCTGCGGTCATCGGCATTATCATCTTTGTCATCATCGCTTCACTCTCGATATACAACTTCCGCAGAACCAGATCGTTCAAGGAGGAGGATATGATCATATGAAGCCAAGAGTGGTTATCAGTTATCTCATCCTGATCATATTGGCGGCCGTCAGCATCTATCCGGCTCTGTGGATCGTCATGTCCTCGTTCAAGGTGGGCAACAGCCTGTACAGCGAATCGCTCATCCCGAATGAGGTCACGCTGGAGCATTATCGCGACCTGTTCCTCAAGACGGATTATCCGCTCTGGTTTATGAACACGCTGAAGATCGCGATCCTGTCCTCTCTGTTCGGCACGATCCTGGTGCTGCTCACCTCCTATGCGATCTCCCGCTTCCGCTTCACCGGACGCAAGGTCGCGCTGAGCACGCTGCTCGTACTGCAGATGTTCCCGGGATTTATGGCGATGATCGCGATCTACATCCTGCTCCTGCAGTTTAACCTGCTCAACAATCACTGGGCGCTGATCCTCGTATACAGCTCCGGCGCGATATTGGGCAATGTGTTTATCGCCAAGGGGTATTTTGACACGATTCCCCGCAGCCTGGAGGAGGCGGCGAGGATCGATGGCGCGTCCCACTGGATGGTGTTCACGCGGATCATGGTTCCGCTGGCGCGTCCGATGCTGACCTACGTCAGCCTGATGATCTTCACCGGCGCGTTCGTGGATTTTATCTTCGCGGAGTTGATCCTGCGGACGGAGGAACAGCGGACCCTGGCGGTTGGGCTGTGGCGCATGGTCAGCCAGCGGCAGTCGACGGAATTCACGCTGTTCGCTGCCGGCGCCGTGCTCATCGCGGTGCCGATCACCATCCTGTTCATGTTCCTGCAGCGTTATCTGGTGCAGGGTCTGACTGCGGGCGCCAGCAAGGGATAAGGAGAGGTGCGATGAGAAGAGGCTGGATGTGGGTGCTGCTGATGCTCATCATGCTGGCGACGGCAGGTTGCTTCTCGTCCGGGGAAGGGCAGGCATCTTCCCCTGCTCTCCCGGGCGAATGGGTGATCGCGGAGGATGCGGTGCTGTCAGATGGAGCGGGTGCGGCTGATCGGCAGCGGGATTCGAACGTTTATTATGAGATCTTCGTGCGCGCCTTCGCTGATTCGGACGGGGACGGGATCGGCGATATTCGCGGCATCATCAACATGCTCGACTATCTGAACGATGGCGATCCCGCGACGACCGGAGATCTTGGCGTGAGCGGCATCTGGCTGATGCCGATCCATCCGTCGCCAAGCTATCACGGGTACGATGTGACGGATTATTATGCGGTGAACCCGGACTACGGAACGCTGGAGGACTTCCGCCTGCTGGTGGATGAGGCCCACAAGCGTGGCATCAAGGTGATCATCGATCTCGTCGTCAACCATACCTCGACCGAGCATCCCTGGTTCCAGAGCGCGGTCAGGGAGCCGTCGGGCGAGTACCGCAACTGGTACGTATGGCGTGAGGAGGAAGGCCTGGGCAGCGGCACGAGCGCCACAGGCGGTCAGGCCTGGCACAGAAGCTCGGGCGGCCAGTATCTCGGCGTCTTCTGGAGCGGCATGCCCGACCTGAACTTCTCGCATGAGCCGGTGCGGCAGGAGATGATCCGGATCGGCCGATACTGGCTGGAGCTGGGCGTCGACGGGTTCCGGCTCGATGCGGCCAAGCATATCTTCGAGGATCTGAGCGGCGACGAGAAGAAGCCTGAACGTCAGGAGGCGAATCTCGCCTGGTGGCGGGAGTTCCGCGAGGGGCTGGAGCAGGTGAACCCGGATGTGTATCTGGTCGGCGAGGTGTGGGAATCGTCTCCGGCGCGGGTGGCTCCGTATTACCGGGTGTTCGATTCGACGTTCAACTTCGCGGCAGGCGAGCTGATCCTCTCGGCTGTGTCGAGCGGGACGAATTCGAATGTGGCGTTTACGCTGGAGCGCATGCTGGGCGCATATGATACGGCGGCAGGCAAGCGGGCGATGGACGCGCCGTTCCTCACGAACCATGACCAGAACCGGGTGATGTCGACCTTGCGCGGGAATACCGATCAGGCGAAGATGGCAGCCTCGGTGCTGATGACGCTGCCTGGGCGACCGTTCATTTATTATGGCGAGGAGATCGGCATGCAGGGCATGAAGCCGGATGAGCAGATTCGCGAGCCGATGAAGTGGGCGGATGATGCGGAGATTGCTGCCCTGCGCGGCGGCGATGGGTCCGTGGAGATGCGGGCGGATGGATCGGGGCTCACCGCAGAACATTATGCGGCGGCCAATACGAGCTGGCGGATGCCCCGCTATCAGGCGGATACGCGATCGGTTCTTGCGCAGGATGGGGACCCTCAGTCCCTGCTCAATCACTACCGTTCGCTCATCCATCTGCGCAGCATGCTGCCGGTGCTGTCGGATGGCGCGATCAGCCAGGTGGATCTGGAGCCTGACCGGCTGATGGCCTATGAGCGGCTTAATGACGCCGACCGCGTGCTGGTCATCCACAACCTCGGAGCCGAAGAGGCGGCGGTCGAGATCGGGTCAGCTGTGCGCGATGCGGCTTATGAGCGGATCATTGCGGCCAGCAAGGAGGGCATAGGCTGGGAAGAGAGCGGAGGCAGCAGGCAACTCGTCCTTCCGCCGTACAGCACGGCGATCCTGAGGTAGTTCGAGAGGCAGGCGCTCCGCAAGCCGCGCCGTCCGAGCCGCGGCAATGATTGAAGGCCAGGAATGGTGCCACCTCACTTTGGCGTGTGATGCCAAAGCGAACCTCGATGTGGACGTCATCGTGCAAAACGGCGTGTCGAATGGTGCGGCGGACATCTGCCGCAGGGCGACTCCGGGTATCAGGGATGGATATGTTGCCCGTGCAGCAGTTTATATTGAGAAGGCGTGCATTTCTTGTACTCCTTGAATACGCGATTGAAGGTGGCCAGGCTTCCGAATCCGGAACGCATGGCCACTTCTGTTATGGTGACGTTCGGCTCGGTCAGCAGCGCTTCGGCGATGTGGATCCGTTCCCGGTTCAGGTAGGTCAGGAAGGATACGCCCGTGAACTGCTTGAACATGCGGACGAAGTGGAACTTGCTCAGGCCCGCCTCCCGCGCCGCATCCTCGGCGCTGATGTCCTCCGTGCAATGCTCGCGGATATAGCGGCATACACGCATGAAGCGTTCGATGTCCTTGCGGCGCTTGGCCGGCTCTGTCTGTGTGGAGGGCCGCCCATCGGTCAACAGCTTGCGCCCGAGCGTGACGAGAAACTGGATCAGGAGC
>CALGAO010000093.1 GCA_937957685.1 uncultured Paenibacillaceae bacterium | reverse complement strand
AACTTTTTATGACGAAAATGCCTTGTCACAACGTGAATCTCTCAGATTTTGGCTAGGCTACATTCCGAATTCATGTTTAAAATTTTAGAACAATGATGTTTCGTATGCAACAAAAAATTCGGTTCAAGGAACAAGGCAGTTTGCGACCTCTTATCGAGCAAACGTCGCCCGATGCCCACCAACGTCTGGCTCTTGTTCCATGCTTGGACGAGGATATGGGTCTGCTTAGCCTTATTTACTTGTATATAACTGATGCAGCGCGGTTCTCTTCACACGGTTCGTAGACCATGATCCACTACACGGATACCACATCACGGTGGCCTCGTGAAATTTCGTCATTCACTCAGCAGTTCTGCCGTAGTTTACGACGAGAATGGCAATCTTGCAGCAACCTCGAAGATGGAGAACGGTACTGTGCTTGCATCTGTTGCGGCACCGGGCGTTCGATATGTGATAAATTGGATATCAAGGATACGAATCGGACCGTTCAGAAAGCCAAGTAAACCGTTGGAAGTGTACGATAGATCGTACAAAACGCTGGCGAAAAGCCGGGAATCGGTCCGAAGTGTCACTAGCGTTGCATCGAGTTTTTCATAACAATTTTTCATTGTATAAATTACTATTTTTGTTAATTCTTGATGGAATTTCGTGGACAACACAAAAAAAATCTCCTATTGTTGAGGTTGCAACACAACGCGTTATCCATAACGCCCTCAACAAAGGAGATTATCCTATGGATAACGTAACCATACCCAATCAGAGTGTCATTTGTCAATGCCTAAATTTATTACGTGTCTCCACATCTCGTGACAAAGTGCTCGATTACCGGGCTCAAAAGCTGTTTGTCGGTTCATCCATCCTCCTGTTCGTGGAAGCCCAATTACAGCAACGCCACTCGTATTATGAGATTGCTGAATACCTGGAAGCGAATAAGCATTTGCAAGAAATGCTGCAGCTTGAATCGATCAGTCCTGCCCAACTCTCACGGAAGATGAGGCAGCTGCCCACAGAACAATTGCAAAACGTGTTCTTGTCGCTGCAGAGCCAAATCAAGGAACTCACACAACACAAGCCAGGGCTCTCTGCAAAGATCGGCAAATTGGAACTGTTGGATGCCACAGAACTCACTTTACCGTCGATCCTTTCCAAATGGGCATACTGCTCCAGGTCCAATCATGGCGTCAAAATGCACACATCTTTGGTGATCGTGGATAAGGATACGATGTATCCACACAAAATCGTCGCTACGACAAAAGATGTGGCGGACCATGAAGTTGCGATGCACTTCACCGTGGATCCCGACGCGACGTACGTGATGGATCGGGGCTACCAGGTGTATGACCACTTTCAGTATTGGACGGAGAACCGCATCAAGTTTGTGGCCCGGGTCAAGGAAAAAAGCCGCCTTCCGATTGTGAAGGAACGGGAATTGCCCAAACGGAAAAAAGGCTTTGTCCGAGATGCGGATGTGATGTTGCCGAACCTTTCAACGAAACTGCGGCTGATTGAATTTACGGATGAGAAAGGTCGGTTGTATCGGTTGGTCACCAACCGATGGGATTTGTCGGCGCATCAGATCGCGGAAGTCTACAAAAACCGTTGGCAGATCGAATTGTTTTTCAAATGGGTCAAACAACACATTCGATTGGTGAAGCCCCACGGGTACACGGTAGAAGCGATCTGGAACCAGATGTACATTGCCCTCATCGCATACTCGTTATGCTTACTGATTCGGTTGCGACTGCAATGCAAGCAAACCATGTGGCAACTGTTACGGCTCATATGCATTCACGCGGATCATCCGTGGAGCAGCTTGATGGAAGCATTGTGGCGGAAGCCGAAACGAACTTCGAAAGGGCGTCCGAAACGAACCGGACGACCGCCAAAGGTACCGAGGGTATCGATGAAGCCGAAACTCATTTTGGTATAAATGGACGGCAAAAAGGAATAACTGACATTTTATGGGATAATGCGTTGGGTGTTGGGACCACACCCAACACTTAGCCCTTACGGAGAAAAAGACGGATGGAAACATTTGCATAATGTTGTTATTGCTGTAACATCCCAACATTTCGATTTGCTCGATGCAACGCTAGTGCCGAAGTGTACGATAGATCGTACAAAACGCAGTCGGAAAGCCCGGATTCGGCCGGAATTGTACGATAGATCGTACAAAACGCTGGCGAAAAGCCTGGAATCGGCCGGAAGTGTACGATAAATCGTACAAAATGCTGGCGAAAAGCCTGGAATCGGCCAGAAGTGTATGACAGAAGGTGGTGATAGAGATGTGGATGCCGAACGAAAGTGTATGAGATTCATACAAATAGATTTAATCGATGTATAGGTTCCTGTTATGATCAGTATTAGAATCGCCTTTCCGAAGCGATTCGAAGGACAGAGTTGGATGTGCTGAGGGGGTGTGCCGTGTGAAGAAACCAGTTTATGAAGCGAAGAAGTTATACTGGACGATAATGAGTTTGGAGGAGTGGCGTTTCATCGCAGCAGCAACAGAGGAAGGGCTCGTCTATGTTGCGCGCGAGGAGGAGCCGTATCCGAGGTTCGCAAGATGGAAGGCAAGGCATTATCCGGGATGGATCAGTGTTCAGGATGACGATGTGATGCGGCCTTATGTACAAGCATTGGAGACGTACTGGAGCGGCCGCAGCAAGTCGTTCGACATTCCAGTGATCAGCCAGGGGACAGAGTTTCAACAACTTGTATGGAAGGAGCTTAAGCGAATCGCATACGGAGAAACCTGTTCCTATGCAGATATCGCTGAACGTATCGGCAAGCCAACTGCCGTGCGTGCGGTTGGCAGCGCCATAGGCGCCAATCCGCTGCTCATCATCGTTCCTTGTCACCGCGTGCTCAGCAGAAGCGGATCGCTGACCGGATACAGCGGCGGACTCGATCTGAAGGAACGGCTCCTGGAGATCGAAGGCGTATGGACAACCGAATAGAATCATGAAACGCGGAATTCATCTCGCTTAAGGCGGCGAGTCGGTTCCGCGTTTTCCATTATAGGAGACCGTGGTGCGAGATTGAAACTGGCGGATCGATTGATTTACACGATTTTATGAAGAAAGAATCATGAATTGAGCATTGATATCATAACGTATTATCAGAGTCGTCTGGTGAGCAGCGTCATTCCGAGCTGTGCTCGGGCGGGCAGCTGCGCGCCGCCCTGGACTGTGCAAGATGCGGGAATCGAGGGGATTCTATGCGGAAAACACATTCAGCAAATGTGTGTCACCCTAGACGAATGTCCTGCATACACATGATAGTGAATTAGATTGTATGGAGGAGGTTGAAAGGATGTCGATCCATAAAGACACACGCTGCCGAGAAATCATCACGAAAGCTGTATGCGGCAAAGGTCGTAAGTTTTCCCATGTGACACATACCGTGACCCCGCCTCACAGACCGTCAAGCATTCTGGGCGCATGGCTGATCAATCACCAGTACGACGCAGTCAAGAGCGGTGATGGCATCGAGGTGGTAGGTACTTACGATATTAACATCTGGTATTCTTACGACAAGAATACAAAAACGGACGTTGCCAAGGAGACGATCTCGTATTCGGAAATCGTGCCGCTGACTTACCTTGACCCAAAGCACCGCAAATCCACGGAGGAAGTGACCGCCGAAGCGACGCAGGAGCCGAATTGCGTGGAAGCCAGCATTTCCTCGAACGGCCAGCATGTGATCATCCGCGTGGAACGCGAGTTCGAAGCGGAGATGATCGCGGAGACGAAGGTTTGCGTACTCGTATGCGACGGCAGCTGTGAAGAATTCGACGACAAGACGATCGACTTCAGCGAGCAGGTCTCGGAGGATTACGAAGATCTGGAGGATGATCTTCTGGACGAGGACGTTCTGTGACCCGGGCGATCGCGGGCTGTGAACTCGCGGTTCCGCAGCAGATTTCGGGAGGATGGCTAGTTTTTTAATCCATCATATGCCGATATAGATCTATCGGAGAGGGCGGGGGCCCTCTTTCTTTGTTTATGGGCGGGATGGATGACAACAGGATCGAACGCAGGGAGGCGAAGCGGCGTTGAGCAGGAGGACGCTGGGTAGGCAGAAGCTGAAGGAAGCGCATCTGGAGTGGCTGGCGAGCGTCAGGCAGCATGCGTTGGCCCTCGTCATGCAGCCCTTGCGCGTTGGAAGCACGGCTCGTCTTCATGGGAAAGCAGTTGGCAGGGAGGCAGGCCAGGCGGCAGGTTCGGGCGATCGGCAGGGGGGAGAAGGACCCGGAGGTCCCGGAAGTGCAGGCGATGCGGTCGATCTGGCAACCATCGAGGCCGCCCTGGGCGGCGACCGATGGCGTTATGCGGCGAGGGCTTACGATGCCCGGAGATTCAGGAGCCTCATGAAGTGGAACGGCCTGCTGACAGATGATGATCTTGAGCGGGATGCGCTGATCCCGGAATACGCGGTGGCGGTGTGGCAGCAGGACGCGATCGCGGTGTATCATCGCCCGGTTGCAGCCGTCGGCGGACCGCTCGGCACGGCGCATGAGCTGCCGCTGCCGGAGGGCGGATGGGAGGCGGATCGCCGCCTCCGCCGCCTCGCGCGCACCGCGGTGCGCGCCGTCTACGCACTCGGCCTCGACGTTGGCCTGGTGCGTCTGGCCCTCTCGCCGCGCGGCCGCCCGGCCGTGCGCGGCGTCGACCCCTTCCCGGCGAGCCCGGCGGGCCTCGCCGGGAAGTATGCGGCGGCGCTGCTGACGCAGGGCGCCGCCGCCATCGCCGCGCCGCGGCGCGTCAGCACGAACGTCGTCGTCCTCGGCCTCGACGTCGAGTTCGTGCTGACGACTCCGCGCGGCGAGCTCGTGCCGGCCGACCGCTTCCTGCCGCGAAGCGGTCCGGCCGGCCATGACGCGGCCGTCGTCGAAGGCCGCGTCGTACAGGCGCTGGCCGAGCTGCGCCCGGCGCCGAGCGGCGAGCCGCGCGAGCTGCTCGCCAACCTGCAGCGCGCGATGCGGCTGGCGGCCGCGCGCATCCCCGAGCCCGCCCTCGAATGGCGGGCGGGCTCAAGCCCTGCCGCCGGCGTGTTCACCGGCGGCCACATCCACCTGAGCGGCGTGCCGCTCACGAACGAGCTGCTGCGCACGCTCGACAACTATCTCGCGCTGCCGCTCTCGCTGCTGGAGGACGCGCCTGCCCGCGCGCGTCGCCCGGCCTTCGGCTGGCTCGGCAACGCCCGCCGCAAGGCGCACGGCGGCTTTGAATACCGCACGCCGGCGAGCTGGCTGGCGACGCCGGAGGTGGCGCGCGGCGTCATCGCCCTGGCGAAGCTGATCGCCTCCGACCATGCGCTGCTGCGCGAGCGTCCGCTGGACGCCCCGGAGATGCAGCTGGCGTATTATCAGGCGGACAAGGCGAAGCTCAGGCAGGCCCTTCCCGCCTGGCGGCGGGACATCGTCCGCTGCCCCGCCTATCGGCGCTATGAATCAGAACTGGAGCCTTTCATAGAACTATTGGAGAGCGGCTGGTCATGGGATGAGGTTGCCGACATTCGCCCCGCCTGGGGGATCGTCGCCAGCCTGTCGCAAGCCAACCTGCCGCACGCCAGCCTGGCAGCGGACTGACCTGCCCCGATCCATCGCCGGACAACTTTGTCCGGATGCGGGGAGATCGGATGACTGTAAGTTCAGGTTCATACAACCTCCGCATCATTTCAGATATTCAGCTTGAATTCATGCTATAATAGACGCAGGTTTATGCTGGAGGGATCATTCATTGGCGAAATACACCCCTATGATGGAGCAATATCTGCAGATCAAGGCGGAGGTGCCGGACGCGCTCCTGTTCTTCCGCCTGGGCGATTTCTACGAGATGTTCTTCGAGGACGCCAGGCTCGCCGCCAGGGAACTGGAGATCACCCTCACCGGCCGCGACGCCGGCGGCGACGAACGGGTGCCGATGTGCGGGGTGCCCTACCATTCGGCAGAGAACTATATCGCGAGATTGATCGATAAAGGCTACAAGGTCGCGATCTGCGAGCAGGTCGAGGATCCGGCCGAAGCCAGGGGCGTCGTGCGCCGGGAGATCGTGCGCATCGTCACACCGGGCACGATCATGGAGGACAGGACGCTCCCCGGCACGGCCAACAACTTCATCATGTCGCTGGCCCAGGTGTCCGATGGCGACAGCGTGCAGCGTTGGGCGGCGGCCTCCTGCGACCTGTCGACAGGTGAGCTTTACGTCACGGAGTTCACCGCGGATGAAGAGCAGCTGTTCGAGGAGCTGAACACCTGCCAGCCTGCGGAGGTGCTCACGGATGAAGCGATGGCGCGCGTCGTACATATGTATAACCGCCAGATGAACAAGCGGACGCTGATCAGCCTGCGCGAGCAGGGAGATCCGCAGATCACGGCGCGCCATTTCCCGCAGGAGGAGCTTGAGCGGCTGCAGCCGGCCGCCAGGATGAGCATCGATCGGCTGCTCTGTTATTTATATGAGACGCAGAAGCGCTCGCTTGCCCATATCCGCCAGATCCGCAGCTACGAGAAGCAGCAGTTCATGATCCTGGATCCGTTCACCCGGCGCAATCTGGAGCTGACGGAGACCGCCCGCGACCGCTCGAAGAAGGGTTCCCTGCTCTGGCTGCTGGACAGGACGGTGACGGCGATGGGCGCACGCCTGCTGCGCAGATGGGTGGACAAGCCGCTGCTCGACAAGGCCAAGATCGAGGCCCGCCAGGAGGCGGTCGACTGCCTCGTCCGTCAGCTGATCGTGCGCGAGGAGCTGCGCCAGCAGCTGCGTGAGGTCTACGACATGGAGCGGCTCGTCGGCCGCGTTGTCTATGGTTCGGCGAACGCACGCGACCTCAACGCGCTGAAGCTGTCGCTGATGCGCGTGCCGCAGCTGATCGAGCTGGCCATGGGCGCGGGCTCGACCACGCTGCATGAACGCGTCAGATCGCTGGATGCCTGCCAGGACATCGCCGCCTGGATCGACGGGACGATCGTCGATGATCCGCCGATCTCCGTGCGCGAAGGAGGGCTCATCAAGCCCGGCTGCGATGCCAGGCTGGACCAGCTGCGCGAGGCCAGCGTGAGCGGCAAGCAATGGATCGCCGAGCTGGAACGGCAGGAGCGCGAGCGGACAGGCATCAAATCGCTGAAGATCGGATTCAACAAGGTGTTCGGCTACTATATCGAGGTCACCCGAGCCAACCTGGGCTCGCTGCCGGAGGGCATCTATGAGCGCAAGCAGACGCTCGCCAATGCGGAGCGCTTCGTCACGCCGGAGCTGAAGGAGAAGGAGGCGCTCATCCTCGAAGCCGAAGAGAAGATGGTCGATCTTGAATACGAGCTCTTCACCCGGCTGCGCGAACGGATCGCGGCGGAGACTGACCGTCTGCAGAAGCTGGCGGAGACGATCGCGGAGATCGATGCGCTGCAGTCGCTCGCTTCCGTCAGCGCCGAACGCCGTTACCGCCGGCCGACGATCACCGACGGCTACGACCTGACGATCGAGGCCGGACGGCATCCCGTCGTGGAGGCCCTGCTCGACAGCGAGCCGTTCATCGCCAACGACACGGTGCTGAGCGAGCAGGATTGCCGGATGATGCTCATCACGGGCCCGAACATGGCGGGCAAGAGCACCTATATGCGGCAGGTCGCCTATATCCTGATCATGGCGCAGATCGGCTGCTTCGTGCCGGCCGATCGGGCGATCATCCCGATCGTCGATCGCATCTTCACGCGCATCGGCGCGGCCGATGACGTGATCGGCGGCCAATCCACCTTCATGGTGGAGATGAAGGACATCCAGCTCATGACCGCCAAGGCGACGCCGCGCAGCCTGGTCATCATCGATGAGCTGGGCCGCGGCACCTCGACGGGCGAGGGGATGGCGATCGCCCAGTCGGTCATCGAGTACATCCATCATCATATCGGCTGCAAGACGCTGGTCTCGACCCATTTCCACGAGCTGGCGCATCTCGAGGATTCGCTTCCCTATCTGCACAATTATTGCATGGATGTGAAGGAGAGCGGCGATGAGGTGACCTTCCTGCGCAAGCTGATCCGCGGCGCGGCCAGCACCAGCTACGGCATCTATTGCGCGAAGATCGCCGGCATCCCGGAGCCGATCATCGAGCGGGCCTACCAGATCCTGAGCACCCTGGAGATCCGTTCGACCGAGCTGCAGACGGCGGTTTCCCTTGCCCAGCCCGTGCAGCTCAGCCTGTTCCCGGATGAGATGCCGGATTCGAAGACCGGCGCGGGCCGGGATCGAGGCAAGGACAGGAGCCGCAGACCTGAACAGGCGAAGTCGGAGGATCGTCCGGTGAGGAGCGATCGCGCGGACATCGAGGCCACGCCTCAACCTGACGCTGCTCCCGTGAACACCTCCGCGCAGGAGATCTACAAGCGCGTGCATGAGGCGGATCTGATGAACATGACGCCGCTGGAGGCCATGCAATTTATTCTCGAACTCAAATCCATCAGATAAGGGTGACCAATCATGCTCAATAACCAGATACGAACAGGCAAGCTGTGGAAGAGACGATGTGCCCTGTGGCTCCTGGCACTGGTCCTGATCCTGCCGTTCCCGACCGCTGTTTATGCTGCCGACGAGGCGACGGGCGAGGACCTGTTTCATGAAATCATACATTTGCTGAAGAACTATCATCTAAGCGGCATCAGCGAGCAGGAGCTGCTGGAAGCCGCCATCAACGGCATGATCGAACGCATCGGCGATCCGTATACCGAGTATATGACGCCGAATGAATGGGACCAGTATTCCAACTCGATCGAGCAGCAGTATGTCGGCATCGGCATTCGCCTTGAGCAGGATGCCAACGGCGTGTATGCCGTGGAGGTGTTCCCCGAGTCTCCGGCCGAGGAGGCGGGGATCCTGTTCGGCGACTATATCGTGGCGGTTAACGGGCAATCCACGGCTGGCAAGACAACCAGTGAGATCGTATCGATGATCGCTGGCGAAGAAAACACGACGGTGATGGTGACGATCTCGCGTTCCGGCAAGGAGAGCACCTACACCCTGACCAGAAGGAGCATTCAGATCCCGACGGTGGAAGGCAAATGGTTCGAGGAACGTTATGGCTATATTCGGATATCCTCTTTTTCCAAAGACGCGGATGAGAAGTTCGAGGAACTGATGATCAAGATGAAGGGCAAGAATGTCCAGGGGCTGGTCATCGACGTCAGGGGCAATCCCGGCGGTTACCTGGACACCGTTGCGTACATTGCCGCGGAGTTTATCGATAACGGACCGGTGATGTATTCCCGCAACAAGAACGGGCTGGAGAGCCCGATCACGGTCACCGGCGGCTACACGGTCGATTTCCCGGTCGTCATCCTGGTCAATGAGTCCAGCGCCAGCGGCTCCGAGGTGCTGGCGGGCGCCTTGCAGGATTACCAGGCGGCCAAGGTCATCGGCACCCGCACTTACGGCAAGGGCAGCGTGCAGTCGCTGTACAATCTGTCCAACGGCGGAGTGCTCAAGGTGACGACCCAGGAATATATGACTCCCAAGCGCAAGAAGGTGAACGGCGTCGGGATCACACCGGATATCGTGGTGCAGGGCAGCCTGCCTCAGCTGATCACGGCATTCCGCGAGGTCGGCATGACCAACCTGACCATCCAGGCTGGATTAGGCAAATTAACGATTAATGGTGTTAACTTTAACGACTCGTTGGCATACGTCACCAAAGGCGACCGCGTCTATGTTCACTCCCGGGTGCTCGGCGCCCTTGCCGGCCTGAATGTCGAATGGGACGGCAAGAACAGTCAGGTCCTGATGCAGGGGGAAGCCAGGCGTCTCGCATTTGATGCGAAGTCTCCGTCCGTCCATCAGGAGAAAGGGTTGACCTACATCGATCTGAGCGAATATGCCAGACAGATGGAGGGATTCGAGTGGTCCTATGACAACCGGCAGTTAACGATGTTGATCCGGTGACGAACCGGGCGCCATGAACGAAGACTGGAGAGGGTAAATGTGGGGATCATACGCATACTGGACGAACATGTGGCCAATCTGATCGCGGCTGGCGAGGTCGTGGAACGCCCGGCCTCGGTCGTCAAGGAGCTCGTGGAGAATGCGATCGATGCCGGCGCGGACAATATCCGCGTCTATATCGAAGAAGGCGGACTGAAGCTGATCCGCGTCATCGACAATGGCAAGGGGATGGCGGCGGAGGATGTGCCGCTGGCCTTCCAGCGCCATGCGACCAGCAAGGTCACCGACAGCCGCGATCTGTTTCATATCCGGACGCTCGGCTTCCGCGGCGAAGCGTTGCCCAGCATCGCTTCCGTGGCGCGAGTCGAGTGCGTCACCTCGCCGGACCGGTCGGGACTGGGGACGCTGATCGCCATCGAGGGCGGCGCGGTCAAGCGCATCGAGGATGCCAGAACGGCGCAGGGCACCGACATCACCGTCCGCGACCTGTTCTATCATACGCCGGCCCGTCTGAAATACATGAAGACGGTGCAGACCGAGTTCGGCCACATCTCCGACTATATGTACAGGCTGGCGCTCGCTCATCCCGGGATCGCCTTCAGCCTGTGGCATCAGGACAAGCAGGTGTTCAGCACGCCGGGCGGCGGCGACCTGCAGCAGACGATCGCCGCGATCTACGGGACGGCGACCGCGCGCGCGATGCTGCCCGTGCAGGCGGAGAATGCGGATTTCGCCATGGGCGGCCGGATCGGCAAACCGGAGCTGACGCGCGCCAACCGGTACGGCATGACGACGATCGTCAACGGCCGCTATGTGCGCAGCTTCCCGCTGCAGACCGCGATACTCCAGGCGTATCATACGCTGCTGCCGATCAACCGCTATCCGCTCGTCGTGCTGCAGCTGACGATGGATCCGTCGCTCGTCGACGTCAACGTCCATCCGGCGAAGCTGGAGGTTCGCTTCAGCAAGGAGCGCGAGCTGATGACCTTCGTCGAGGAGGAGCTGCGCAAGCTGCTGCACCGCACGAACCTGATCCCGCGCATGCAGGCCCCCCAGCCGAAGAAGAATGTCATCCAGGAGCAGCTGGCCTTCTATGAGGCGGGGAGAACGCCATCGGCCCAAGCCGGGGCGAACTGGCCTATGGAAGCGCGGGAAGGTTCGGGGCGCGCCGCGTCCGGCTACACTGCCCGCGAGACTTCATCGACGCCAGGGTTCGCTGCGCCGGCCGCGTCGCGGCCAAGTGCGGCGCCATCCGGCCCCGCCATCACGACGACGGCGGCGCAGGACGCGCAGCATGCGGACAAACGGAAGCCTCTGACCCGGACGCCGCCTGTGGCGAAGGCACCCGCCCAGCCGCAGGCGACCGCCCGCTCCGAGGCCGACGTTCCCGCTTCGGTCTGGCAGCCTTACGTCGAGGTCGCGGAGACGGAGCTGCCGGGCGAGTCGAGGCGGCTGCCGCAGCTCAGGGTGATCGGGCAGCTGCACGGAACGTATATCGTCGCCGAGGACGACAGCGGCCTGTATCTGATCGACCAGCATGCGGCGCATGAGCGCATCAACTACGAACGCTTCTATCGCAAGTTCGGTCAGCCGGTTCAGGCTTCCCAGGAGCTGCTCGTGCCGATCACGCTGGAATTCACGGCTGCCGAGGCAGAGCGTCTGAGGGATCGGGCGGCGCTGTTTGCGCAGATCGGGGTTTATCTGGAGCCATTTGGAGGGAATACCTTTATCATACGATCTGTTCCGGAGTGGATGCCGAAGGGCGAGGAACGCGAGCTGCTGCTGGAGATGGTCGAGCTCGTCCTGCAGGACAAGTCGCTCGACATCGCCAGGCTGCGCGAGAAATCGGCGATCCTTGCGGCCTGCAAGGCGTCGCTCAAGGCGAACGATCATCTCAGCAGGGAGGAGATCGAGTCCCTGCTCAGGCAGCTGGGCGAATGCGCAAGTCCGTTTACGTGTCCGCACGGTCGGCCGATCATCGTCAGCTTCTCCAGCCACGAATTAGAGAAAATGTTCAAACGGGTGATGTAATGATCGTGACGACTTCCTATGACCCTTCCGAAGAGCTCGTCCGGCAGGCGCGGGAGCTGGCCGCCGAGCTGCAGGTGAGGGCCGTGCCGCGCAGGCATATGACGATCCGCAGGATGCAGGAGCGCTACCGGGTGAGCGATGTGCTCGTCGTGACGGAGACGGGGCTGACCAGCTACCGCGATCGCCACCCGCCGCTGTTCTTCCATCCGGGATCGTCCTATCTTCGCATCAAACGGATGTTGGCAACGGGGGAGAGCGAGCCGCTGATCTCCATTCCCGATGTCCGCCCTGGTGACACGATCATCGACTGCACCGCCGGCCTGTGCTCGGATGCGATCGCCCTGTCCTATGCGGCGGGGGATCGCGGGAAGGTCATGGCGATCGAAGCCGATCGAATCATCAGCCTGATCGCGAGGGACGGGCTCGCTCGCGCCACAACGGATCTTCCCGAGTTCGACGCGGCGATGCGGCGCATCTCGGTCGTCTGCGGCCATCATCTCGATGTGCTGCGCTCGCTGCCGGACAGAAGCGCGGATCTCGTCTATTTCGACCCGATGTTTCGCTCGCCGATCGAGGAATCCAGCGGCATATCTCCGCTTCGCAACTACGCCTTCATGCAGGAGATCTCCGCCGAATCGGTGGCTGAGGCGAAACGCGTGGCGAGGCGGGTCGTCATGATGAAGGAGCGGCGGGGCAGCGCGCAGTTCGCCAGGCTCGGCTTCGTCCAGGACGATCGGCACAATGCCAAAATCGCATTCGGAGTGATTCACATTACATGAAGGACAACAGACAGAAGCTTCTCGTATTGGTCGGACCGACAGCCGTGGGCAAGACCGCCCTCAGCCTGCAGCTGGCCAGGCATCTCGATGCGGAGATCATCTCCGGCGACTCCATGCAGGTATACCGGGGGATGGACATCGGCACGGCCAAGGTAAGCCCCGAGGAACGGGCGATCGTCCCGCATCACCTGATCGATATCCGCAACCCCGACGAGCCGTACTCGGTATCCGATTTCCAGCAGGCATGCGAGGAAGCGATTCGTTCGATCGCCTCCAGAGGCAAGATACCGTTCATCGTCGGCGGGACCGGACTGTACATCCAGTCTGTCGTGTACGGCTACCGGTTCAGCGAGGCCGGCCAGGATGAAGAGTACCGCCGCGAGCTGAAGGCTTATGCCGAGCAGCATGGCGCGGCGGTCCTGCATGAACGGTTGCGCGCGGTCGATCCGGACACGGCCGCAAGGCTTCACGTCAACGATCTGCGGCGCATCATCCGCGCCCTGGAGGTCCACCGTCTGACGGGGCGCACCATGTCCGAGTATCTGGCCGAGCAGCCGGCCGAATCTCCTTACCGCACCTGTCTCATCGGCCTTACGATGCGAAGGGACCTGCTCTATCGGCGGATCGAGGAACGGGTGGATCTGATGATCGAGCAAGGGCTGGTGCAGGAGGTGGAGGGACTGCTGTCTCGCGGTTATGGGCCGGGTTTGATTTCCATGCAGGGCTTGGGGTATAAAGAAATCGTCGGGTACCTGCAAGGCGAATACAGCCTGGATCAGGCCATCGAGTTGCTGAAGCGCAATACCCGGAGATTTGCCAAACGTCAGTTGTCCTGGTTTCGCCACATGAAGGGAATCGAGTGGGTGGACATGACAGAACCTGAAAATTTTGTTTCCAATGTGACCAGGATTAATGATATAATAAATGGGAAACTCTTCGTTGACTGATAGACGCTTGTCCGGTTATTCAGATCATGTACCTGCTGATGGCCATGCATGCGGATGCCGTCCAAGACCGTTCAATATATATATAATTAGGAGGTTTCATTCGATGAACAAGCCCATTAATATCCAGGATCATTTCTTGAACCAATTGCGCAAGGACAACGTTCCGGTAACCGTATATCTGACCAACGGCTTCCAGATTCGCGGTTTGGTTCGGGCGTTCGATAACTTCACCATCATCCTAGACAGCGAGGGACGGCAGCAGATGATATATAAGCATGCCATCTCCACGTTCACTCCGTCGCGCAATATCAACCTGATGCCTGATAACGTCGAATAACGCTGCAACAGATGCACAGGCAGGGCAAGCAAGGTTCATCAAGCTGATTCGGCAGCCGCAACAAGGCCGGGTCAGCTTTTTATGTTTGGCTGCTGCCGTCGGCCTGGCTGGCTTGGCCATCGGAGGATCACTGTGATACACTTTGATAATCTGATGCTGAATATGGAAAAATAGGATCGGGAATACCAGTAAGGTTGACGTCAAAAGAAAGGGTGCTTGTACATGCAGGACGTGATGGAACAACGACAATCAACCATGCAGATCCATACGAACGCGCTGTTGCTCCACGGATTCACCGGCGCCCCCTCGGACGTTGAACCGATCACGAACATGCTGCGCGAACATGACTGGAATTGTCGGACGCCGATGCTGCCGGGACATGAGAACGGATTTGCGAACATCGGCAACGTGCGCTGGACAGACTGGATCACGACCGTGGAGCAGGAGGCGGAGCTGTGCGCCAGGCAGTACGGTTCGTTCTCCGTTGTGGGGTTCTCGATGGGAGGCTTGCTTGCGGCATATGTCGCGAACCGTTATCCGGTGGAGCGCGTGGTGCTGCTGAACGCCTCGGTGATCTATGTCAGTCCGATGCGATTCTTCTCGTTCGTGTGGGAGAAGCTGCGCGAGCGGGATATGACGCAATTCCGCCGCGTCTCGAAGGTTCCGCAGACGGCCCTGCTGCAGTTTATGAAGATGGCAGCCAGGCTTCGTCACGAGTTCAGGCATATCCGCCAGCCAACGCTGATCTGCCAGTCCGGACGCGACCAGATCGTTCATCCGCGGAGCGCCGAATACCTGAGACGCGTCATCCCGGGTGAGACGCAGGTGATCACCTTCCCCAGATCGAAGCATGTTATCTGTTGGGATGTGGAGACTGATCAGGTCGTCTCCTGCGTGAAGCGATTCCTGATCGGCGTATGACGGGGGACCGTGATGCGATCGGCGGCGGGATCCTGCTTGGGGAAGAAGGGATGGTGCATGCGATCCCGGTCACCTGCAGATGCCATGCCGCATGACCATGCCCGTTCATTTGCGGGGTATCCCCATGGCCGTCCTCGTCGATGCCCGACAGACAGGCTTCCGGCATCGCCGGAAGCTTGACAGAGCCTCACACGACTTCGATTCATGACAGGTCCGCTTCAAGGGAGGGGAGATGGATGCAGGATCGCCTGATTGTGTTGTATGATGCAGAATGTGTGCTGTGCAGCAGGCTGGTGCGGTTCATCATCGATCGTGATCCGGAGGGGAAGATTCGCTTCGCCTCGCTGCAGTCGGACGACGTCATCCGGGCTCTTGCGGCATGCGCCGATTGCAAGCTGGCTCATGGCGCGCCGGATTCGCTCGTGGTCATCGAGAGGGGACGCTTTCTTACCCATTCCTCCGCTGCCCTGCGCATCGTTCGCAGGCTGCCTCGCTGGCGTGCCGCCTATGCGTTCGTGATCCTTCCGAAGGCGCTGAGGGATGCGGCATACCGCTTCGTCGCCCGGAACCGGTATCGCTGGTTCGGCCGGTACGATGCCTGCCCGTTGCCGGATGAGAGGCTGCGCAGCCGATTGGTGGCGGCGGACGAGGCCGCCCGATCTGTCGAGCTGGCTTGCTCCCGGGCTCCGGCGCCGGGCTGACCAGGCCGTGACCGACGCTGGCAGCCTGACCGGTTCGGGCGCGAAAGCCAGGGTCGATGCCATCGGCCTGACCGGAGGGCACAAGAGTCGGGATTGATGCCATCAGCCTGAATGGAACAGGCACAAGAGCCAATATAGAGACCGTCAGCCTGAAGGGTGGGCACAAGAGTCGGGATTGATGCCGTCAGCCTGACCGGGATCAGGCAGAGGTGGGCCCGGTACGCACCGGATGTACAGGCTTGTCGTCAGGCTTCGGGCAAGTTCATGTCACGATTTGCGGCAACTCGCGTATAATAGGCGTATAACACGATCCTGGACGATCGGAGGTGCCTACATGAGCGATCAGGTGGTGGCTTCGCTTCGCAGACCGTCGCATTCTTCGCGTCAGATCAATGTCGTCTTGCGGCGAGTGGACGAAGTGGAAGCGGAGACGAAGGCTTCGCCCAAACGTTGGTCGGAGGAAGCAGGTACACCCGAACCGTTCGCGGAGCTTGCGCGCGAACTCGATGAGATGGTCGGCATGGAGAAGGTGAAGGAGACGATCTTCGAGATCTATGCGATGCTGCAGATCTCGAAGTATCGGCAGGAGGCGGGACTCGCCTGTTCGCCGCAGATGTATCACATGATCTTCCGCGGCAATCCAGGGACTGGCAAGACGACGGTGGCAAGGCTGATCGCCAGGCTGTTTCGCAATATGGGCCTGCTCAGCAAGGGTCATTTTATAGAGGCGGAGAGAGCGGATCTGGTGGGCGAATACATCGGCCACACCGCGATCAAGACGCGGGAACTGATCAAGCGGGCGCTGGGCGGCGTGCTGTTCATCGATGAGGCGTACAGCCTGACGCGAGGCGGGGAGAAGGACTTCGGCAAGGAAGCGATCGATACGCTGGTGAAGGCGCAGGAGGATTACAAGGATCAGTTTATCCTGATTCTGGCGGGATATCCGGATGAGATGGATGTCTTTATGGCGATGAATCCGGGCTTGCCTTCGCGCTTTCCGATCCAGATCGATTTTCCGGACTATACGCTGGACCAGCTGCTGCAGATCGCGGAGCTGATGCTGAAGGAGCGGGAATACGTGTTCCTGCCGCAGACCTTCATGCGCTTCAAGCAATACCTGCAGGAGGAAAGGCTGAGATTCGCCCGCAACTTCAGCAATGCCCGATTCGTGCGTAATACGATCGAGCGATGCGTGAGGCGGCAGGCGGTCAGGCTGCTCAAACAGCGGAATCGGCCGCTGACGAAGCAGGAGCTGATGCAGATCTGCCCCGAGGATCTGAAGATCGATCCGGATCATGACGGGCCGATCTATCTTTGATTTTACATAGCAAGGGATGAAACGATGCGACATACACCAATCGATACCAAGCAAGATATACAGGAAAGAGCCATTCTGGTCAGCCTGGAGCTGAAGAACGAGCAACGGTCGGAGGAAGCGGTGTGCCACTCGCTGGATGAGCTGCGCAGCCTGGCGGAGACTGCAGGCGTGGAGCCGCTGACATCGGTCGTGCAGCATCGGGACAGCATCGATTCGGCCTGGTTCATCGGCAAGGGCAAGGTCGAGGAGATCCGAGCCCTGAAGGAAAGCCTGGGTGCCAACGTCATCCTCTTCAACCAGGAGCTGTCCGGAGCGCAGGTTCGCAATCTCGAGTCGGCGATCGACTGCAAGATCATCGATCGCACGCAGCTCATCCTCGACATCTTCGCTCAGCGGGCCAAGACTCGGGAGGGTCGGCTGCAGGTCGAGCTGGCGCAGCTGCAGTATCTCTTGCCGCGGCCGGCCGGCCATTACAGCAATCTGTCGCGGCTGGGCGGCGGCATCGGCACGCGCGGTCCCGGCGAGACGAAGCTGGAGACGGACCGCCGCCATATCCAGCGACGCATCCGCGACCTGCGCGAGCAGCTGGCCGAGGTGGCGCGGCACCGCAAGCTGCATCGCGCGCAGCGGCGCAAGACCGGCGTCACGCAGATCGCGCTGGTCGGGTACACCAACGCCGGCAAATCGACGCTGCTGAATCGCCTGACAAATGCCGATGTGCTGGCTGAGAACAAGCTGTTCGCCACCCTGGACCTGACTTCGCGCAGGCTTGCGCTGCCAAGCGGCCTGGAAGTGGTGCTGACCGATACGGTCGGCTTCATCCAGCAGTTGCCCCACGATCTGGTCGCCGCATTCCGCGCGACGCTGGAGGAGGTAAACGAGGCGGACATCATCCTGCACGTCGTCGACAGTTCGTCCCCGATGCGCGACGAGCAGATGAAGGTCGTTAACGAAGTGTTGGACGAGCTGGGCGCGGGCGGCAAGGACAGGGTGGTCGTCTTCAACAAGATCGATCTGCTGACCCCGTCAGAGCGGGAGAGCCTGATCTCGCAGGAGCCGTCGCTCGGAATCTCCGCCTTTTCGGATGAGGATCTGGAGCGGCTGAAGCTGTTCCTGCAGAACAAGCTGGACCAGGCGGAGTACGTGTACCGGATACCGGCGGCGCGAGGCGACCTGATCGCGCGTCTGTATCAGCTCGGCGAGGTAAGCATGCTGGATGAGGAAGCCTCGGAGGATGGGATGGTCGCCTATCGGGTACGCGCCAGCGAGACCAGACATCGACAGTACGCGCGTGAGCTGGGCGAGTATCGGGTGAAGCAGGAAGAGCTTCCTGTCATGTGAGCAAAGGTCACAGTGCGAAGAAACACGACATGATCAGGTTGATTTTGATCACATGACTTTTATGGCAACTTTATGGGACAAGGAACATCGAATCATACAGACTGACATCATGGAAGAGGAGAAGTGGAACATTTGGCGCATGCTCATATTCGGGAGTTATTGGATCGTTATCAGAAGCTGATCGAGCGGGCGGAGCGAATCGCTGCGCCTTATTTCGCGCGCATCGAACGCACGGCGGAATGGAATCAGGCGAAGGTGATCGAGGCATTCCAGAAGCACAGGGTGAGCGATTACCATCTGCATTCGTCCACAGGCTACGGCTACAATGACAGGGGCCGGGAGCTGCTGGATGCGGTGTATGCGGACGTATTTGGCGCCGAGGCTGCGCTGGTTCGCCCGCATTTTGCATCCGGCACGCATGCGATAAGCACCGCGCTGTTCGGCGTGTTGCGCCCAGGCGATCATCTGCTGTACATCACCGGAACGCCATACGACACCCTGCACAAGGTGATCGGCAGCGAGGAAGACGGCACCGGGTCGCTGCGCGATATGGGGATCTCCTACAGCGAGACGCCGCTGCTCGAGGATGGGTCCGTCAACTGGGATCTCGTCGAGCAATCGATCACGCCGCGCACGAAGGTGATCGGCATCCAGCGTTCGCGCGGCTATGCGTGGCGCAGCTCGTTCACCGTGCATCAGATCGCCGAGATGGTGCAGCGCATTCGCGCGATCCGCGAGGACCTGATCATCTTCGTCGACAACTGCTACGGCGAGTTTACCGAGAAGCTGGAGCCTACCGAGGTCGGCGTCGACCTGATGGCGGGCTCGCTGATCAAGAACCCGGGCGGCGGACTGGCCCATACCGGCGGCTATATCGCCGGCACGAAGCGCTGCGTGGAGCTGGCCGCATACCGCCATACCGTGCCTGGACTGGGCGGCGAGGTCGGCTCGATGCTGGGCGCCACCGCCCTGATCTATCAGGGACTATTCCTTGCGCCGCATGCCGTTGGACAAGCACTGAAAGGTAGCGTCTTCGCCGCGGCGCTGTTCCGCGAGCTGGGCTTTGACACATCACCATCGCCTGAAGCCGTCCGCTCCGACATCATCCAGGCGATTCGCTTTCATTCGGGCGAGGATCTGATCGCCTTCGTCCAGGGCATACAGCAGGCTTCGGCGATCGATGCGCATGTGGTGCCGGAGCCATGGGAGATGCCGGGCTACGAGCATCCGGTGATCATGGCGGCGGGCACTTTCATCCAGGGCGGCAGTCTGGAATTGTCGGCGGATGCGCCGATTCGCGAGCCATACATCGCCTATGTCCAGGGCGGACTGACGTATGCTCATGCCAAGATCGGCATTCTGACGGCGATCGATCGGATGGTGCAGCGCGGATTATTGACGAATTTCTGACATTAATTGTGAATGGCCGCCTTTATTTTTGTGCGTAAACCTTACATGACTTGACACATTTATGTTTCATGGTACAATGATAAATAACTTCTATTACTCCATTACTTTACGTAGGTGGTGTGTTCAATGAGTGACGAAATTCGCCGCAACATGGCTCTGTTTCCGATCGGCATCGTAATGAAGCTTACGGATCTGTCAGCCCGGCAAATTCGTTATTATGAGCAACACGAATTGATCGTCCCGGCTCGCACGGAAGGCAACCAGCGGCTGTTCTCGTTCAACGACGTAGAGCGCTTACTTGAGATCAAGAGCTTGATCGAGAAGGGCGTCAATATCGCTGGCATCAAGCAGATGATGAAGCCGGTAAGCAAGGAGTCCGAGGAAGCGACCGTTATCACGCCGCAGACGGAAGTAAAACGCCGCGAGCTGTCCGATTCGCAGCTCAGGAAGATGCTCAAACAGCAGCTGATCACCGGCAATCGCCATGGCAAGGCATCCTTGCTGCAGGGTGAATTGTCGAGATTCTTCAAATGATCTTGACAGGCTCCATGCATGGATCTCTGATTCAGGCCATCGCATTCCGACGCATGCACCGGTCTGGTCGGTTGTGCTCCGGTGAACGCATCGCGTTGTGACATTCATCGGATATCGATGCCCGATGTTCATATGACCAGTCCATCGCATGCCGGTGCATGCATCGATCGGATTGTTGCGCATGGGTGATCGCATCGTGATCTGCGAATCATGATCGCGATGCCTGATGTTCGTATGATCCAGTTCATCCCATTCATGTGCACGAATCGAATCGATATGTCCATGTGAAATGGTCGCACTTCACCATCGCAGTCCGGTATCACGCAACGATATATACATTTCAAGGGAGTTGGTCTTGTGAGCTACACGAGGGAAGATATTCTGAAGCAAGCGAAGGACAACAACGTCAAATTCATCCGCCTGCAATTTACCGATCTGCTCGGCACGATCAAGAACGTCGAAATACCGGTGAGCCAGCTCGAAAAGGCGCTGGACAACAAGATGATGTTTGACGGCTCATCCATCGAAGGATATGTCCGGATCGAGGAATCGGACATGTATCTGTATCCGGATCTGGACACATGGGTCATCTTCCCATGGGTAACGACCGACCGCGTCGCGCGTCTGATCTGCGACGTGTACATGCCGGACGGAACACCGTTCGCCGGCGACCCGCGCGGCATCCTGAAGCGCAATCTGAAGCTGGCCGAAGCGATGGGCTTCACGACGATGAATGTGGGGCCTGAGCCGGAATTTTTCCTGTTCAAGACCGATGAGAAGGGCGATCCCACGCTGGAACTGAACGATCATGGCGGTTACTTCGACCTGGCGCCGACGGACCTCGGCGAGAACTGCCGACGCGAGATCGTGCTTACTTTGCTGGAGATGGGATTCGAGATTGAGGCTTCGCACCATGAAGTATCCCCGGGGCAGCACGAGATCGACTTCAAGTACGCGGATGCGGTGAAAGCTGCCGACCAGATCCAGACATTCAAGCTCGTCGTCAAAACGATCGCTCGCCAGCACGGCCTGCATGCCACCTTTATGCCGAAGCCGCTGTTTGGCATGAACGGTTCGGGCATGCACTGCCATCTGTCCCTGTTCAAGGGGGACAAGAATGCGTTCTATGACGAGAACGACCGTCTGGGCCTGAGCGAAACCGCGCGTTACTTCATGTCCGGCATCCTGCATCATGCCCGCGGCTTCACGGCCGTTACCAATCCGACGGTCAACTCGTACAAACGGCTCGTCCCAGGCTATGAAGCGCCTTGTTATGTCGCCTGGTCCGCCAGCAACCGCAGCCCGATGATCCGCGTCCCTGCATCGCGGGGACTCAGCACCCGCATCGAGGTGCGCAGTCCGGACCCGGCTGCCAATCCGTATCTGGCACTCGCCCTGATGCTGCGCGCAGGTCTCGACGGCATCGAGAAGAAGATGAAGCTGCCGGATCCGATCGACCGGAACATCTACATCATGACCGATGAGGAGAGACTGGAGGCGGGCATTCCGAGCTTGCCGGAGTCGCTGAAGGAAGCGATCGATGAGCTGCTGCAGGACGACATCATCTGTGACGCGATGGGCGATCACGCGCTGGCGCATTTCATCGAGCTGAAGGAGATCGAGTACGACATGTACCGCACGCAAGTCCATCAATGGGAACGCGATCAGTACATGACGCTGTATTGATCAGGATTCAGGCTTGGGCCTGACAAGGCCATCATATGATCCGCACGAGCTAGATTCGCTATAGTTCATCTATGGCGAATCTTTTTCTTTTCTATGGCAAGCAGAAAAAATCTGCTTACAGCCGTCACGACCGCCTCGGAAGGACCTGTAAGCAGAAAAAATCTGCTTACAGCCATCTTGACCGCCTCGGAAGGACCTGTAAGCAGAAAAAGTCTGCTTACAGCCATCTTGACCGCCTCGGAATGATCTGTAAGCAGAAAAAGTCTGCTTACAGCCATCTTGACCGCCTCGGAAGGATCTGTAAGCAGAAAAAGTCTGCTTACAGCCATCTTGACCGCCTCGGAAGGATCTGAAAGCAGAAAAAGTCTGCTTACCGCCATCTTGACCGCCTCGGAAGGACCTGTAAGCAGAAAAAATCTGCTTACAGCCGACTGGACTGCATCAGATCAACCCGATCGCTTTGATGATTTCAAAGCTGCAATCGGCATGACATCCTTTCCAGGCTCCGGTCATTTGCTACCACGTATAAACATCTTACATTTTTCAGTTGAATAAGAACATATATTCGTGTATATAATATCAATGAGAATATATGTTCGTATGAGGTTGATCGTCCAGAAGGGAGGCCAAGCTTATGGGTTACCGCCTGTATGTCGGAAGAACCGTTGAGATCATCTATATGGACAGGATGAGGAAGTGCTCGAAACGGAAGCTGACCGTACATCGCATCAAAGGGAATCTGCTGTTTGGCTATGATCATGAGAAGAGAGCATTCCGCACGTTCAGGGTGGATCAGATCCTGGCCCTTTTTCCCGTATCGGCCTGAAAATGCAGCCCCAGTCATAGCGGTCGAGGATACGCAAGACACGATAATATCGTGTCTCAGCGAAAAAACCGATGTGGGATGTGGCTGAGAGACGATAAAATCGTGTCTCAGCCTACTTCCACCGCATATGAAAACCTCCCGTAGAATGGACGAACAGCCAATCGAACGGGAGGCGCTGGATGATATAAGATCAACAGACCGGACGCTGCAACGGGTTGCCTGACTCAATCGATCTCGCGATACAAACCGATGATCATGCCCGGGATCTTGACATCGCGCAGGCGAATCGGTTCCAGGGGGAATGCTCCGGCAGCATTCGGATGTGGTCGCTTCCTTAATCGATCTCGCGATACAGGCCGATGACCTTGCCCAGGATCTTGACATCACGCAGGCGAATCGGTTCCATGGCGGAATTCTCCGGCTGCAGGCGGATGTGGTCGCTCTCCTTGAAGAAGCGCTTGACAGTGGCTTCGTCATCTTCGGTCATGGCGACGACGATATCTCCGTTCGAAGCGGTGGACTGCTGGCGAACGATGACGTAGTCGCCGTCATGAATGCCAGCCTCGATCATGCTGTCTCCGACGACGCTGAGCATGAAGACGGTGTAATCGCCAACCATATGAGCGGGAAGAGGGAAGTAATCCTCGATGTTCTCCGTTGCCAGGATCGGTGTTCCGGCAGTGACCTTGCCGACCAGAGGCACGCGAGCGATCGCTTCCGGGAAGACGTTCATATCAACGGAGCCGTCGGTGATCTCGATGGCGCGAGGCTTCGTGGGGTCACGGCGGATGAGGCCCTTCTTCTCCAGACGGTCCAGATGGCCATGCACGGTCGAGCTTGAGGCGAGGCCTACGGCTTCGCCGATCTCTCTGACGGATGGAGGGTAGCCCTTCGTTCGCACTTCATTCTTGATAAAGTCAAGTATCGCCTGTTGTCTGTTCGACAGCTTGGACATTGCTCAGCTTCACTCCGTTTCCATAGTCTCTCCTAGGTAAATAATAACACAGAACCGGAGTTCGCACAAACATAAGTTCGAGTTTTTCTTGCTTCTGTCGCCATTTTTTGATCCGTGCTTTCGATCGCCCATTCCCATCTCCGAAAAAACACGAACATACTTTCGCAAAATGTATTGACACAAACGTTTGTTCGCAATAAGATAAAATCAGAACAAATGTTTGGGAGGTTGGCGATATGTCTGCATCTTATGCGTTGGGATACATCTCTTCGGAAGGGAACGGGAAGGTTATGGGCGTGAGGCGCAGTTTGCGAGCTGGCAGGCAGCCTTCGGTTCATAGTGCGAATCTCCGTTCGCAGACCCGCAAGCAACACCCCCTGAGCGTCAAGCTGTACGGACTGCTGTGGGTTGTGGCTGTCCTGATTCTGGTCTGGATGCTCGTCGATACCGTCAGCGCTTCTGCTTCACAGACATCCGAGGGAGGACACGGATCAACGCTCCCCATGCAAGACGAGCCCCCTGTATCGATCGAACATCAGACCGCAGTTGAGAGGACGATCATCGTACAAGCCGGCGACACGCTGTGGACGATTGCCCGGGATCATAAACCTGAACAGATGAAGATAAGAGTCTATTTGGAACAGCTGAAGAGCGTCAACGGACTGGAGGGCAGCATCATCCATGAAGGCATGCAGCTGACGCTTCCCGAATAGATCCGTTTGCTTCGGAAGCCGGATAACAGCAAGAGGCGAACATACGTTTGTTCACCTCTCAACATACCATGAATCACTTACGATGAAACGGTTGTGTCAGGGTCAGAAGAGCTGCACAAGTCCGTACAGCGTATTGGCAGTTCCGTGTATGATCCAGCCAGGCAGGATCGAGCCCCCGGCTTTCCGTTCATTCACATACGCGATGATCAACGCCGGTATGATCGGATACACTGCAACGACGATACCGGTCAGCACATCGACCTGTCCCCAGGCCAACACCAGATGGATCAGTCCGAACAGGATGGCCTGAATCACCGTCGCGATCGTGAAACCAAGCTTCGACATCAGGCGCTTCAGCAGGAATCCTCTGAACACGATCTCCTCCGACAGCGAGGTCTGTATCCACGCGAAGAGGATGACGCTCGTGATCCCGGCCACACCCAGTCCTTCAAGCCTGGAAT
This sequence comes from uncultured Paenibacillaceae bacterium, assembly GCA_937957685.1. GTDB lineage: Bacteria > Bacillota > Bacilli > Paenibacillales > DA-C8 > Insulibacter. Next base: position 21,727 of record CALGAO010000093.1, on the reverse strand, counting down.
ACGAGGTCGTCACTTCTTGAGTCATCCGCAACTGCAGCAATCCCGGCACCACGGTCACCACGAAGCCGGCCAGCACGAACAGAACAAGCACCTTCGGATGATCCGTCTGCGGCTTGACAAGTCCGAGCCATCTGAAGAAGCTGACTTTTTTCCTTGCTGTGACGAACCACCAGAGGAAGGGGATGAGGGAGAAAACCACGAGCTGCATGATGCTGCTTATGAGTTGATCGATCAACATAGTGCTAACCTCCGTTATATGGGATTTACAGACAACCTGGAAGGGTCCGCCATTTATGGTTCATCCTCGCTGCCGTCGGGATCATATTCAAGAATATCGCCGGGCTGGCAGTTCAACGCTTCACAGATCGCCACCAGAGTGGAGAAACGAATGGCGCTGATCTTGCCGGTCTTGATCTTGGAAAGATTGACATTCGATACGCCAACCTTCTCCGACAATTCCTTCAGGCTCATCTTCCGATCCGCCATCACTCTGTCCAAACGAAGAATTATCCTTCCCATATGTCCTCCTTACAAGGTTTCATCCGATTCGCGTTGCAGCTCTTCTCCATAACGGAAGATATAGGACAACAGGAAGAGCACGAAAGCGAGGAACAGGAAACTTCCGTTAATCGCATAATTGAACTGATAGCCGGATATCCGTTCTGCATTCAGGAAAGTGTCGAACTCATACGCCTGGAGCAGGACAGAACCTCCGATCAGCCTGATCCCTTCCAATACCGCCCCGCCAATGAGCATCACCCATCCAAGGATCTTCAGCTTGCCAGATATCCCTTCTTCAAATGGTCTGCCTAGTTTCAACGGTTGCAGGATTATGCGAATCAGCCTGATCCCGTACAGGGCGATGATCAGAGGGATCAGGGCCAGCAGCAGGCTGAACAGCATGCTTCCCTTGACGGCGGCTGTATTCGGTTGTGCTTGATCTGACAAGGTGAGTTTGACAAAGCCCAAAGACAGCTCAGTCGTTGTGGATGCGCCTGTCAACCACAGCTCCGCGCCGAAAAACCTTGCCGCTCCGATCAGGAACATCAAAGCAACCCCGACGACCAGCAACACCTGAATGATTCCAAGGAACAGGTCGATGTTTCTGGCAGATTTCATCAGACGAGTTTGAATCATACATACACACTCCTCGTTAACGATAAAAAATTAATGTTTATCATTAATTTTATACGTAATGTCTTATCTTGTCAAAGGGGATCATTCATGTTGGCTGAACAACAGGCTGACATGCTGCGTCCAATGGAATCAGCTTGACATTGGCCATGCGTTAATGTCAAAGTATTGTAAGAACAGGAGGGAATGTACGTGATCGACGACAAAAGCATCAGACGCATTAACGAGCTGTACCGGAAAGCCAAAACCGCGGGCCTCACGCAAGAAGAACTGGAGGAGCAACAGAAGCTGCGCAAGCAGTATCTGGCAGGCATCCGCACGTCGTTGCGCGGTCATCTGGAGAACATCCGGTTCGTGGATCAGGATGGGCAGATCAGGCATTGAACCCGATGATCCGGTTGAGGAAATCATCGAAATGCTATTTATATCACGAGATGAATCTTCTATAATAAACAATCATACGAATGAATCTAGTTGCAGGAGGCTTACGAATGTCGTCACGCAAATGGGAACGCATGGTATATCGCAATCAGAAGAAAGTGAACGACTACCGCAAACGCGCGGGCAAGGCGCGAGTGGGAAGCGGGGAACAATACGACATCTATAAGGGCCGGAGCATCATGCTGCCGATCCTGTTCATCGGGATCGGCACCTTCTACGGCATCCTTTATTATCCCATTCAATCTTCTGAGGCGTTGTACTGGATTACGTTCATCGCTTACCTGCTCCTCGGCGTCTGGTTCTGGGCATTGCGCAAGCCTTACCTGAAGGTTGGCAAGAGCGAGGTCGCCACGCGCAGATGGGGCCGTGAGAATGTCGTCAGCGCGAAGGATATCGAATTCATCCAGGTTCAGAACAAGAACATCGTGATCAAGCTTCGCAAGAACGACAAGCTGTGGGTGTTCAGCAAGCTGCTCAACCTGTTTAACGTGGACGAGATGGCTGTTCGTCTGAAGGATTTTGCCCTCAAGAACCAGGTGAAGTTCATCGACAGCTCCAAGTAATCGATTGCCGAGCTATCAATGATCTGCGGGAGGTATTCGTACCGGACGCCTGCCTGGCAACGGAGCTGTCACGCAAAACGGTGAATCAGTCAGACAAAGAGAAAGGAAGTGGGAGAGCGATCATGACCATCAAAGCGATATTATTTGACCTTGACGATACATTGCTATGGGACGAGCGCAGCGTCGAAGAGGCGTTCCAGGCGACGTGCCGGGTTGCAGCGGAAACGGTGGCAGTGGACCCCGCCGCGCTGGAGCAGGCGGTGCGGCGCGAAGCGCGAGCCTTGTATGAATCATACGAGACGTACCCGTTCACGGTGAATATCGGCATCAATCCTTTCGAAGCGCTGTGGGGAAGGTTCAGCGGAGGAGCCGATGAGCAGTTTCGCAAGCTGGAGAAGCTGGCGTCTGAGTACCGGGCGGAGGCATGGACGCGGGGATTGCGTGCGCTCGGCATCGACGATGCCAGGCTGGGACGGGAGCTGGGGGAGAGGTTCCCGATCGAACGGAGGGCCAGGAAATACGTCTATGACGAAACGTTCGAGGTGCTCGACGGGCTCAAGGGCAGATACAAGCTTCTGCTCCTGACGAACGGATCGCCGGATCTGCAGCAGGAGAAACTGGATGGCGTACCTGAACTCATCCCTTACTTCGATCACATCATGATCAGCGGCAACTACGGATTCGGCAAACCGGATATCCGTCTGTTCCAGGAAGCGCTCCGTCTGCTCGAGATCAGTCCGGAGGAAGGCGTGATGGTCGGGGACAAGCTGACGACGGACGTCCTCGGCGCCAACACCGCAGGCATCCACTCCGTATGGATTAACCGCAGAGGGCTGACGGCCCAGGGCGAGATCCTGCCGCGTTATGAGATTGCATCGCTGCGCGATCTGCAAGCCGTGATCGAAAGCATCCGTTAATGCTCTGGCCGGATACGGTCAGGATTCGATAGAAAGGAAAGTCCGCCCAGACTTGGCGAGGGCATGTCCTCTCTGACATGCTGAGGCCAGTCGGCGGATGTGTCGGGCACTGCAGCTGACCCATGATCTGACGAAGGCTGCGGGCATCCGTCACGCAGCCTGGCAGGAAGAAGGCCGGAAAACCAGTTGGTTCTCCGGCCTTACGTCATTCAAGGGACTTTCCGGTCAGCCCCATGTATCGAATCTGATCACATCAATCAAGCCTTGACGAAGGTTGGGTCGTCGTAAGGATGAGCGATCCAGCCGTCGGTTTCGATGAACAGGCGAACGGCGACGATCTTGCGATTGTCCATGAGGGTGAAGAAGTGAGGTGTATTCTCTGGCACGGAGATCAGGTCACCAGCTTCCAGCTCAACGTCAAAGTAGCCGACATCATCGCTTCCCTTGATGATGAAGATGCCCTTGCCGCTGACGATGGCACGAATCTCGTCCTCCGTATGCGTGTGTACGGCTTCAAACTTCTTCAGCAATTCGTCGAGGTTCGGCGTAGCATCGGACAGCGTGATCACGTCCCAGGTGCGATAGCCGCGGCGAGCTGCCAGATCGCGGATCTCCTCGTCATAGATCTCGAGGATCTTCGCTTTCTCCTCGTCGCTCAGCACAAACTTCTCGCGCAGCTCCTCGGGGAGCTTGTTCGTGTCCCAATGCTCGTACAGAACGCCTTGCTTCTCCAGAAATGCACGCACATTCTCTTCGCCGCTGATGCGCTCATTCGTGTTACGAATTCTAATCTCCGCCATTTTAAATCCCTCTTTTTCGATAAGATTAATGTTATATTAGTATTATAGCCGAAAAGCTGGGCATTGTCGATATGCTTCCCTCGGCCTCGTACTTCTGTTAAACTATAGTCTAAAATATCACAAGAGACCACCAGTTTAAAGCAGGAGTTTATGAAAACGAAGCGCGGGAACGCGAAGATATCCGTCAACACGGCTGATAGACGGCGATCAACGTTTGCAATAGAAGGGAAGTAGAGAAATGAGCAGCAAACCTTCAATTCAGGAGCAATTGACCAGAAAGATCCTCATACTGGACGGAGCGATGGGCACGATGATCCAGCAGGCCAATCTGACCGCCGAGGATTTCGGCGGCGAGCAGTATGACGGCTGCAACGAGCTGCTCAATGTGACGCGTCCGGACGTGATCCGCAGCATCCATGAAGCGTATCTGGAAGCCGGCGCGGACATCATAGAGACCAACACGTTCGGCGCGACGTCGATCGTCCTCGCGGAGTATGAGATACCCGAGAGAGCGCGGGAGCTGAATCTGGCCGCAGCGCGTCTCGCCGTTGAAGCGGCGGAGCGATACTCCACCCCGGATTGGCCGAGGTATGTGGCGGGAGCGCTGGGCCCTACGACGAAGACGATCTCCGTAACCGGAGGGGTCACCTTTGATCAATTGGTGGAAGCCTACCATGAGCAGGCCCTTGCCCTTATCGAGGGCGGCGTCGACGTGATCCTGATCGAAACCTCCCAGGATACGCTGAACGTCAAGGCCGCCAGCATCGGCGTGCGCCAGGCGTTCGAGCGATCCGGCAAGACGCTGCCGATCATGATCTCCGGCACGATCGAGCCGATGGGGACGACGCTCGCCGGGCAGAACATCGAATCGTTCTACATCTCGCTGGAGCATCTGAAGCCGATCTCGATCGGACTGAACTGCGCGACCGGGCCTGAGTTCATGCGCGATCATATCCGCACACTGGCTTCGATCTCGCAGGCCGCGATCAGCTGTTATCCGAATGCCGGTCTGCCGGACGAGAACGGGCATTATCATGAATCGCCGGAGTCGCTGGCGACGAAGCTGGCCGGCTTCGCCGAGCAGGGCTGGATCAATATCGCCGGCGGCTGCTGCGGCACGACCCCCGCGCATATCCGCGCGATCGCGGAGAAGCTGAAAGGATTCAAGCCGCGTACCAGCTTCGGCGAGCATCCGCCGGCGGTGTCCGGCATCGAGACCGTCTATGTGGAGCCGGACAATCGCCCGCTGCTCGTCGGGGAGCGCACGAACGTGCTCGGTTCGCGCAAGTTCAAGCGGCTGATCGCCGAAGGCAAGTTCGACGAAGCGTCGGAGATCGCCCGGGCGCAGGTGAAGGGCGGCGCGCATGTCATCGACGTCTGTCTCCAGGACTCCGACCGGGATGAGCTGGCGGACATGGAGCAGTTCCTGAAATATGTGACGAAGAAAATCAAGGTGCCGCTGGTCATCGATTCCACGGATCCCAATGTCATCGAGCTTGGCCTCAAGCATTCCCAGGGCAAGGCGATCATCAATTCCATCAACCTGGAGGATGGCGAGGAGAAATTCGAGCGCGTCGTGCCGCTCGTCCACAAGTACGGGGCCGCCGCGGTCGTCGGAACGATCGATGAGAAGGGTATGGCCGTGCGTCGAGAGGATAAACTGAGAGTAGCCAAACGCTCCTATGAGCTGCTCGTGCACAAGTATGGGATGGATCCGCGGGATATCATCTTCGATCCTCTCGTCTTCCCGGTCGGCACAGGCGATGAGCAATATATCGGCGCGGCGGAGGAGACCATCGAAGGCATCCGCCTGATCAAGGAAGCGATGCCGGAGTGTCTGACGATCCTCGGCATCAGCAACGTCTCCTTCGGCCTGCCGGAGGCAGGGCGCGAGGTGCTGAACGCGGTGTTCCTGTATCACTGCACCAAAGCCGGGCTGGACTACGCCATCGTCAATACCGAGAAGCTGGAGCGCTACGCTTCGATACCCGAGCATGAACGCAAGCTGGCCGAAGACCTGATCTTCCATACAAATGACGAGACGCTGGCGGCATTCGTCGCCTATTTCCGCGAGCGCAAGGCCAAGGTCAGGGAGAACAACAAGGCGAACCTGACGCTGGAGGAGCGCCTGGCATCCTATGTCGTCGAGGGCAGCAAGGATGGCCTGTTCGAGGATCTGGACGAGGCGCTGACCCGCTACGCGCCGCTCGACATCATCAACGGTCCGCTCATGGCCGGGATGGAGGAGGTAGGCCGGCTGTTCAACAACAATGAGCTGATCGTCGCCGAGGTACTGCAATCGGCGGAAGTGATGAAGGCTTCCGTTTCTTATCTGGAGCCGCATATGGAGAAGGCGGACACGTCGCTGAAGGGGAAGATCCTGCTGGCGACGGTGAAAGGCGACGTGCATGATATCGGCAAGAATCTCGTGGAGATCATCCTGTCGAACAACGGGTATGAGGTGGTCAATCTTGGCATCAAGGTCCCGCCCGAACAGCTGATCGAGGCCTATCGCCGCGAAGAGCCGGATATGATCGGCCTCTCCGGCCTGCTCGTCAAATCGGCGCAGCAGATGGTGCTCACGGCGCAGGACCTGCGTCAGGCCGGGATCGACGTGCCGATCCTCGTCGGCGGCGCGGCGCTCACCCGCAAGTTCACCCATACGCGCATCGCGCCGGAATATGACGGTCCCGTCCTGTATGCGAAGGACGCCATGGACGGCCTGGATCTGGCGAACAGGCTGATGAATCCCGAGCAGCGGCAGCAGCTGGTCGAGGAGCTGCGTGCCGCGATCGATTCCCATGTGCAGCGATCGGGCAAGGTACAGGCCGGCGAGAAGGCCGAGGTGCCGGTTCGCTCCAACGTCAGCCAGGACTTCCAGGTGATGATGCCGCCGGATTTCGAGCGCCATGTGTTGCGCGACTATCCGGTCAAGTACCTGATTCCGTACGTGAACATGCAGATGTTGCTTGGCCACCATCTCGGGCTGAAGGGCAAGGTGTCCGCGCTGCTCGAGCAGGGAGACGAGAAGGCCCTGCATCTGAAGCAGGTGGTCGATGAGATCTATGCGGAAGCGCAGGAGAAGGGCATCCTGAAGCCACAGGGCATGTATCGCTTCTTCCCGGCCCAGTCGGAGGGCGATACGATCCATATCTATGATCCGCAGGATCACGGCAAGGTGCTGCAGTCCTTCACCTTCCCGAGGCAGCAGGTTGAGCCTTATCTGTGCCTCGCCGACTTCGTGAAGTCGAAGGAGAGCGGAGAGATGGACGTGGTCGGCTTCCTCGTCGTCACATGCGGCCAGGGCATCGCCGAGCTGGCCGAACAGTGGAAGCGGGATGGCGACTACCTGCGCTCGCACGCCTTGCAGGCGATCGCCCTGGAAACGGCAGAAGCGTTCGCCGAGCGCATCCATCACATCATGCGCGACGCCTGGGGCATCCCGGACCCCGTCGAGATGACGATGCAGCAGCGCTTTGCCGCCAGGTACCGCGGCATACGCGTATCCTTCGGTTATCCGGCCTGCCCTAATCTCGAGGATCAGGCCCAACTGTTCGCCTTGATGAAACCGGAGGATATCGGCGTGCATCTGACGGAAGGCTTCATGATGGAGCCGGAGGCGTCGGTTTCCGCGATGGTGTTCGCCCATCCGGAAGCCAGATACTTCAACGTAGACAAACCCGAACGGGACTAATACTAACCATGGACAGGAGCAGGTTATGGAATTGATCTTTCTCGGCACGGGGGCCGGAGTGCCGTCTCCTGAGCGCAATGTCACCAGCATCGCCCTGACGCTCCACGATGAGCGCGGCACGATGTGGCTGTTCGACTGCGGGGAGGCGACGCAGCATCAGATCATGCGGTCTCCGCTGAAGCTGAGCAGACTGGAGTTTATCTTCATCACCCACCTGCACGGTGATCATATATTCGGGCTGCCGGGTCTGCTGACGAGCCGCGCCTATCAGGGCGGGAAGACGCCGCTCACCCTGTTCGGCCCTCCGGGCCTGCGCGAATATGTGGATACGTGCGTGGCCATCAGTGGCTCCCACGTCGGCTATGAACTGAACTTCGTCGAAGTGCGGGAGGGCGTCATCTACCAGGACGATCAGTTCACCGTGGAGTGCGGCCTCCTGGAGCATCGGATCGACAGCTACGGCTACCGCATCGTGGAGCACGACACCCCCGGCACCCTGCTCAAGGACAGGCTGGTGGCGGACGGGATCCCGCCCGGACCGATCTACCGGCAGATCAAGATGAGCCAGACGCCGGTTCCATACGAGGGCCGACTGATCGACCCGCGCGATTACGTGGGACCGGCGATCAGCGGACGCAAGCTCGCGATCATGGGGGATACCCGGCCCGTGCCAAGGGCGGTCGAACTGGCGAGAGAGGTGGATGTCCTCGTGCATGAGGCCACCTTTGCAGAGGACAAGGGGGAGCTCGCCCACAGGTACTTCCATGCCACCTCCGTGCAGGCGGCGCGAATCGCCGCGGAAGCGGGAGCGAGGGAACTGATCCTTACGCACATCAGCTCGCGCTATCAGGGGGACGAGGCTGCGCGGCTGGTGGAGGAAGCTTCCCGCTACCACAGCAGCGTCTATGCGGCTTATGACGGGTATCAGCATCCCATTCGCCGCAAACATCAGGAGCAGGGGGACACCTGACCCCTGCTCCTCGTCTTTTTCAGTGGTCATGGGCTTCGTCGCGGATCTCCTCACGGAACCCTTCGATGCTCTGGAGGCGCCGCGCGTTCTTCGCCCGAAGCTGTTCGGCTTCGCTGGCATCGATCTCATCCTCATGCAGGCTCAGGTATTCTTCCGTTTCACGGTAGTTTTCCTCCGTCTCCTGGATGAGCCGCTGCAGCTTCTCCACATTGTCGCTGCGATCATCGGGTTTGGCCATGAAGCAATTACCTCCTTGTGTAATATGATGATGGGCTGCCCCCACATAAAATTCCCCGGATGGCGATTGTTATGCCCATCCGGCGCGATTGGAGCGGATGCCTTCAGGCCATACTGGATGTGAAAGGGTGCGTTCGTCCATCACATAAAATCTGGCATTAACCTGAAACGGTCCAGGCCACTTAGCGTATTACAGTATGACCATGCAAGCGGTGAGCCCCTATGTACATCGGTACCCACATCAGCATACGGCGAGGCTATCTGGCGGCGGCCATGACCGCATGCCGGCTCGGCATGAAGGCATACCAGTTCTTCCCCAAGAACCCGCGCAGCCTCTCGATCAAGTCCTATGATCCGGCCGATGCGGAAGCGTGCCAACGATACGTCACGGAACACGGGATGCGTTCCATCGTCCATACCCCTTATCCGGTCAATCTGGCGGTGGAGGAGGAGACCTTGCGCCAGGCGACGGTTCGCTCCCTCCTTAACGATCTGGAGATCTGCGAGGCATGCGGCGCCTCAGGACTGGTGGTGCACTTCGGCAAGTACAAGGGCGATGACCTGCTGGCGGGCTACAGGCAGATCATTCGCACATTGGATGAAGTGCTGGCCGTGTGGAACGGCAGGACGATGATCCTGCTGGAGAATCAGGCCGGAGATGGCAGCCGCATGGGAACCACGCTTGAGGAACTGACGCAGATTCGCCGTCTGACCCGCCACCCGGAGAAGATCGGCTTCTGCTTCGACACCTGCCATGCCTACGCCAGCGGATTATGGAACGGCGGCAACAGCGAGGAGCTGATCGGGAAAGGGACGCAGTTGGGCTACTGGGATCACCTGCGGGCCGTTCATCTGAATGACTCCATGTATGATGTCGGCTCACACAGGGATCGACACGCGCCGCTCGGGGAAGGGCGGATCGGTCTGGCGGCGATGAAGCAGCTTCTGGGCCATGCAATATTTCGTGATATTCCCCATATATTAGAAACGCCTTCACGAAAAAGTTACTCACACGCGGAACAAATTACCAATTTTTTGCGTCTAATTTATTGAAACAGATAGAGGGGTCAGCAATATGGCTGATAAGGAGTTAGAAGGTATGATCAACGTTTATCTCGATGATTTTCGGCCTTGCCCGAAGGGATTTGTGCTCGCGAGAAATGTCGAGGAATGCCTCGCCCTGCTGAGCAACTGCAAGGTCAATATCCTGTCGCTGGACCACGATCTTGGCTACGGGGAACCGACCGGCTATGATCTGGTCAAGCAGATGGTGCAGCACGGTTATTATGCAAATGAGATTTATTTACATACATCCAGCGCATCGGGTAGAATGAACATGTATCAATTACTTCAGAAACACAAGCCCGACCATGTCATGATCTACAGCCATCCGATGCCGATGGACGTACTGGAGCGGGCGGCAACAGGAGGAGCGAATCATTGATCAACTTGGAGAATGTGCGATTCGTACGCAACGCACGAGTCATCCTGGATGATGTATCCTTAAGGTTCGAGGATGGCGAGCATTGGGTGATCCTGGGGCGGAACGGCTCGGGTAAGACGACCCTGCTCGAGATGATGAACGGTTATCTGTTTCCTACCAGCGGCAAGGTTTCGGTATTGGGCCATGTGTATGGCCAGGTTGACGTAAGGGAGGTTCGCAAGGAGATCGGCTACATGAGCCAGTCGCTGATCGAGAAGTTCGTGCTGCGCGATCCCGTCTGGGAGATCGTCGCTTCCGGCAAGATGGCTTATCTTCGCGTGTATTATGAGCTGCCGCAAGAGACGGTGGATCAGGCCGATGCGATCATGGAGCAGCTCGGCATCCTTCACTTGCGCGACCAGCCGCTCGGCACGCTGTCCCAGGGCGAACGCAAGAAGGTGATGCTGGCCCGTCTCCTGATGCAGGATCCGAAGCTGATCATCATGGACGAGCCCTGCTCGGGTCTGGATCTCTACGAGCGGGAGAAGTTCCTGCAGGACATCCAGCGGCTCGAGGATCGAGACCTGCAGCTGGTCTATGTGACGCATCACAGCGAGGAGATCATCCCGATCTTCACGCATGCGGCGCTGATTCACAAAGGCAAGCTGCTGGCGGCGGGTCCGAAGGAGGATGTGCTGACGAGCGAATGGCTCAGCAAGCTCTATGATCTGGAAGTTTCGGTGGACTGGGACAGAGGCCGTCCCTGGGTGAAGGCTTTATCATCATCATCATGACAGGATAGATGTTGGACAAGCGAAAAGGCCGTCTCTGCCGGGGCAGCATATGATCTGCCACAGCAGGGACAGCCTTTTGTTTACGAACGACATGTATGGATGAATATCAGGATCGTATCCTGTGGATGGCAAGTACCGGACTTATTTGTTGATTTGATGATTCATCGCGTACAGCTGACGGATCGAGGCCTGCTTGAGCAATGTCTCGTTCCGGCTCAGTCCCCTGGAAATTTCCTTCAGGACCATGCTCGATATTCTTTTCTTCAGAATTTCATTCTGCTTCGCCCTGTTATCATGAGACGCCATGCGTTTTTCATTCCTCTCCGATAGTATGATTCTCTCCACAAGCTATTATATTCCGCTAGATGAAAATGGTAAATGGCAAGATTTGAAAGTGCTGATTGATCTTTTCAATAAGCATGACAAAATTTCTTCATGAATAATAGAATCATCGGCCACGCTTGAGCAACTCTTCATACCCGTACAGGCGTCCCTCGCCCTTCAGATTGACGCCGCTGGCGTCCATCAACGGATGAACATGGCAATCGCCTTCCAGGCGGATGCCTTCCGCGGTGGTGGCCAGCATGCGCATGCGGATGTCATCGGAAGCAAACAGGGCTTCGGCGAAGCCCGGGTTGTCCAGCCCCTGGATGCTGACGAACCAGCCGCGTTCCAGGATATCCGTCACGATATGCATGACGGCTGAAGCGTACCTGAGATCGATCGCCCGATCCCCCTGACTCAGAGTGATGGATGTCAGATTGATTTCCATACAAGACCTCCATGATCAATTCGTTGTTGACTTGGGCATATCTATGAGTCTTGGAAGCTTGGTCCATGGCAGTGGCGGATGGTTGAGGGGCAACTCTGTCCCAAGAAAGACTCTTGCATTCTGTCATAGGGAAATGGTACGATAATTGCAGAAAAATCGCAAATGATCGTCTGCGGAAGCACCGCATACCTGAAGCAGGGTAGGCGTGTGCTTTTTTCGTCTATGGCGGTTCGGTGACCACAAGGAGGTGATCGCATGTGGAATGGAATGGGTGCAGGAGATGTGCTGGCGCATCGCTACCGCATCCTCGAGTGCATCGGTGAAGGCGGGATGGGGAAGGTCTATATCGCCGAGGATACGAAGCTTCCCGGCAAACGCTGGGCGGTGAAGGAGACCGTCAGCGCTCCCTATGACGACGAGACAAGCCGGAAGGAGGTGGAGATGCTGCTGAAGCTGGATCACCCGCAATTGCCCAGGCTGGCTGACTATTATCATTTCGCCGATCTGGGCAGAACGTATCTCATCATGGAGTATGTCAAGGGAAGGACGATCGCCGGCATCGTCTCGGAACATGGGAAGATCCGGGAGGACGAGGTGATCCGCATCGGCCTGGCCTTATCCGACATCCTGCATTACCTGCACAGCCTGAAGCCTGAGCCGATCATTCACCGCGATCTGAAGCCAGGCAACGTCATGCTGGATGAGCGCGGCGAAGTCCGCCTGATCGACTTCGGCATCTCGCGCACCTACAAGCCCCATCAGCTGCATGATACCGTGCGCTTCGGCAGTCCCGGGTTCCTGGCGCCTGAGCAGCTGATGGGCATGGCCAGCGATGCGCGCACCGACATCTATCAGCTGGGCGCGCTCATGAACTACATGCTGAGCGGCGGCAGGCGCCTTGCCGAGCCGTTGCAGCCCGAGGATGGAGGAGGAGCCGGGGAGATCTCCCCGGGGCTGCACGGTCTGCTGGCGCGCATGCTGAGCGCCAGACCGGAGGATCGTCCGGCTTCAGCTGCCATCGTGCGCGAGGAGCTGCTCGCCCTGCGCGCGGGAACGCAGGCCGATGGCGGGAGGGGACTCATCCGCCCGGACGATCGGTCCGACGGGATGAAACGGGGGCTTGGCTACATCGTCGTCGGCTCGCTGTATCCTGGAGCCGGCGCGACCAGAACGGCCTGCGGCCTGTCCGAAGCGATCGCGGGGGCGGGCATGAGCTGCGCGATCGTGGAGTACGCCCCGAGGCCGGAGCTTGCCTTCAAACTGGGCGGAGTGGAGGCGGCGCCGAAGGACTATGTCTACCTCACGGATCGGGTCGATGATCGCAGCATCGCCGAGTGGAGGCAGGGGCGAGTCTTCTACTACCCGATGAATCCGGAGGTCGAAGCCTCCGCTCTCCCTCCGGATCAGTGGTATCGATCACTGCTGTTCATCCGCTCGGATGCGGTGCTGATCGATGTTGGCAGCAGTTGGGAGGATCCGTTCGTATGGGAGCTGGCGAGGCGCGCTGATCGCGTCGTATGTGCGGTCGATTCACGGCTACACAAGTGGTTCCGCCGCGATGTGGAGCAGGTGGTTGAGCGACTCGCCGGCCTGCAAGCGGACAGCGGGCGAGTCCATATCGCGGCCTATCAGACCGAATCCGGCAAGCCTCCATGGACGCTGTTCCCTCTGCCCGTTGATCTGCGGATACCGTTCTTTGTCGGGCGATTCGATCCGGGCGGCTGTTATGCGGAACTGCTCGGCAGATGGGGCGTTCATGCCGGGAGGAAGCGGAGGAGGTGGCGGCGGTTGCTACAGTTCTGAGGGACGGGCAGGCCAAAACGTTCAATCACCAGTTGCATTTCCAATGGAATGTTAATATAATCAAAATATAGAATAATTAGGATAATGGACGAATGACGGAAGCACCGTCGATATCAGGCCTGATGTCGACGTGTGCTTTTTTCGTTATGCGAGGTGATGAACCATCACGGAAATCGTGATCCTCTGTTCCAATCTCGAATATATGGAGAGATTCGCCCGCTATATTCGCCAGAGCCACTGGCACAGCCAGGTTCGCCTTCATCAGTTCTCGAGCCCGGAGGCGCTGGAACGGTATCGACAGGCAGGCGGTGAGGCGCATGTCGTCCTGTGCGAGAAACCGTGGCGGGATCCATGCGCTAGGTTGTTCAGTTCCGATCGCACGCCCATCGTGATGCTGACCGATCAGGCCGATGAGCCGGCTGCAGATGAGCACTTGCTCAGGATGTATCAGCCCGTCTCTCGCTTGCTTCATCAGCTCCAGAGGCTGAGGGAGGGGCTTGAGCCTGCCGGGAGGTCTGAGGCGTTCGGGAAGCAGAAGGCGACCGCGGCTGACAGGAGAGCGATGCGTGATGATCCCGCAAGCTCGATGGTGAAGATGGCGGTTGCCTCCCCCTATGGGGGAAGCGGCGTGACGACGATCGCCTGCCATCTGGCCAAGCTGCTGGCGATGCGCTTGGAGAAGGTGCTGTATCTGCACCTGGATCTGTATCCGGAGCCGGTGATGGCTCCCGATGTTGAGCATGATCTCTCGAGATTGCTGTACGCGCTCACGACCAGGCCGGAGCGGCTGATGCTTGAATGGCATCTGTACTGCGGCCGACATCCGTCGACAGGGGTGTACACCTTGCGTCCGCCGGTGATCAGGCGGGATCTGCGCGATCTGACGACGGAGCATGTCCGTCAGATCTGCGATGTATTCCGCATGATCGGATTTCAGGCGGTGGTACTGGACCTGGACGCCCATTGGCTGGACGATCTGGTGGACGGCCAGCTGCAAGCCGACGAATGTTGGCTCGTCGCGCCATGGCAACGGCGGGACTTCACGCATTATCCTCATCTGCGCGCGTTCGCCGAGCGGAGCCATGTGCGCCTCATCCTCAACCAGGTGAGCGGTCCGCCTTCGCTTCTGTCTGCTGCAGACAATCCGCATATCGAAGCGGTGCTGCCATACATGGGAGTGCGGGATGCGGTGGATGAGCCTTATCAGTCCTCCGAACGGTTCGAGTCGATCATCAGCAGGCTGATCCTTGATTCACCGGTGCTGGGAGGTGTGGCCAGGGATGAATGAGATTCAGGAACAAACGCCGGGTCATGCGACGAGTCCCGGCCCTGGAGACAAGCATGGGGTGGATGAACTGCTGGACCTGATCCGTCGGCGCGTTCAGGAGCAGATCGAAGTGGTGGGAGAGATCGATGATGAGCAGGTGAGGCGCAAGATCGAGGATGAGGTCTTTCACTACAGCCGGGAGCATCACTTGAGGCTGGAGGAGAAGCGCCAGCTGATCGAGCGCGTGTTTCACGCGATGCGCGGCTACGATGTGCTGCAGCCGCTGATCGATGATCCGACGATCACGGAGATCATGGTGAACCGGTACGATGAGATCTTCATCGAACGGGGCGGCAGGATCGAGAAGACATCTGTCCGATTCTCCCGACCGGAGAATCTGGAGGATACCATCCAGCTGATCGCCGCGCAGGTGAATCGCGTCGTCAACACCTCTTCGCCGATCGTTGATGCCAGGCTGAAGGATGGCTCGCGCGTCAGCATCGTGCTGCCGCCGGTCAGCCTGAATGGACCGCTGCTGACGATCCGCAAGTTTCCGGCGCAGTCGCCGGATCTGGCCGAGCTGGTCGCGTGGGGGATGCTGACGGAGGAAGCGGCCATCTTCCTCGCCAGGATGGTCGCATCCGGCTACAACATCTTCATCAGCGGGGGAACCGGCGCGGGCAAGACGACGATGCTGAACGCGCTGTCCGGCTGCATCCCGGGCGATGAGCGCGTCATCACGATCGAGGACTCGGCGGAGCTTCGTCTGCTGCACCTGAGCAACCTTGTCCGATTGGAGGCGCGCCATGCGAATCTGGAGGGCAAGGGAGAGATCACGATCCGCCAGCTGATTCGCGCGTCGCTGCGAATGCGCCCGGATCGGATCATCGTCGGCGAGATTCGTGGCAGCGAGGCGATCGATATGCTGCAGGCGATGAATACCGGCCATGACGGCTCCATCTCGACCGGACACAGCAATTCCGTGAAGGACATGTTCTCGCGGCTGGAGACGATGGTGCTCTCCGAATCGCAGCTGCCGCTGATGGTCATCCGCCGGCAGATCAGTTCAGCGCTGGATATCATGATCCATGTCGAGCGCTTGCGCGATTACTCGCGGCGCGTCGTGGAGATCTGCGAGGTTGTCGGCATGCGGGACGGAGAGATCGAGGTGAATCCGCTCTACCTGTTCCGCGAGACCGGACAGGACGCGCAAGGCCGGATCGTGGGCAGGCTGGAGCATACGGGCAATCGCCTGATCCGGAGGACGAAATGGCTCAAGGCAGGTGGTCAGGATGAAGCTCGCCTCGCTCATCTCCTCGGCGCGTGATCGACCGAGAACCGATATGGGGATCGCCATACTCGGATGCACGCTGGCCGG
This sequence comes from uncultured Paenibacillaceae bacterium, assembly GCA_937957685.1. Classification (GTDB taxonomy): domain Bacteria; phylum Bacillota; class Bacilli; order Paenibacillales; family DA-C8; genus Insulibacter. The sequence continues at coordinate 5,534 of CALGAO010000093.1, read as the reverse complement.
GGCAATCGGCTGGCTGTTCTTCAGGCATGCACTGGCCTGCGTGCTGCTCGCGCCGGGCGGCATCGCGGTTGTGCCGCTTGTGAAAGCGATCATAAAGCGCAGGCGACGCAGCGTCGAGCAGCTGGAGCTGTCCCGCTTCCTGCAGTCGCTGATCTCCACGATGTATGCGGGCCATTCGCTGGAGAACGCCTTCAGGGAGATCGAGAAGGAGATGCGGCGCGAATCCTGGCAGGAGAGCAAGAGGCTGCTGGAGGCGGTGACCAGGCTGAATCAGCGGGTCGCCCTCGGCGAGTCGGTGGAACGGGCGTTCGTCGATGTGGTTCGCGCCTGGCAGCTGGAGGACATGCAGGTGCTGGCAGACACGCTGGGCGTATACCGGCGAAGCGGCGGCAATCTGCTGCTCCATCTGCGCAGGACGGCCGAACTGCTGATCCGGAAGATCCAGGCGGAGCAGGAGATCCAGGTCATCGTCGCGAGGAAGCAGATGGAAGCGCTCATGATGAACCTCGCGCCCTATGCGATGATCGGCCTCGTCCTGCTCGGATCGCCGGATTATGCGGCCCCCTTGTTCTCCGGCGGCGGACGGCTCGTCATGCTTGTCGCCCTGGTCCTGATCATCGTCGGGCATGTCTGGACTTATCGGATGCTGAAGGGGGTGAGGTTGTGAGCCGCATGAATCGGGCCTCGCTGGGGACGTTCGCGCGGCCGATCGCTCGTCTCCTGGAGCGAAGCCTGCCGTTCGTGACCTATCGTCTGGCTTCCGCGCTGCGCATCCGGGCGAGATATGAGCCATCGGTCAGCGTCAGCGTGGCTGACTGGTGGCAACAGATTCTGAAGATCGGAATTGGGCTGCTGGTCGTCTGCATCCTCCTGTCGGCGTTGATGGAGGACGCGATCTGGTTGCTGATCGGCCTGCTCATCGTGACAGGGATCCCGATCCTGCGCTACCGCGCGGAGATGGACAAGGCGGAGCTGGTTCGGGAGAGCATCACCTGCGACCTTCCGGAGTTCGTGCAGAACATCGTGATCTACCTGTACGCCGGGCTGACGGCTTCAGGTGCGATCAGCAGCATCGCGGGCAGATGGCGAGAGCGGTCGGAACCGCTGCCGCTGCTCGTTCAGGATGCGGCTGCGCAGCTGGCCTGCCAGACGCCGCTTGCGCAGGTGCTCCATCAGCTGGCGGAGAAGGCGGACACCCCGGATATGCGGGCGGTGGTCACGATCCTGCTCACCCATACGACCCGAGGAGGTGATTCGACAGCACAGACGCTGCTGGATATTTCCAATCAGGTGTGGAGCAAGAGGCTCGCGCTGGCGCGCAAGAGGGCGGAGGAGGTGACGGTGAAGCTGATCTTCCCGCTGATGCTGGTCTTCATCGCGATCCTGCTCATCGTCGGCGCTCCGGCCATCATGTTCGTCAGCGGCTCTTGATGGGTTGCATTCTGTCAATGGGGAAGTGAGGTGATATGCATGCTGCAGGCTTTTGTGCGTTTCTGGCGCAACGAGCGGGGCATCGGCACGCTGGAGATTATCATCATCATCGCGGTGCTGGTGCTGGTCGCCTTTGCATTTCGTCAATGGATCCTGGATTGGGTGACGAATTTGTTCGGTCAGACCGACGAGACGATTCAACAGATCGACAACGACAGCTATCCTTCCGGACTTTATCCCAATTGAGGGAACTGATCCGCAATCATCGCGGCGGCTTCACCCTGGAAGCGTCCATCTGGCTTCCGCTGGTGCTCCTCACCATCGTCATCGGCCTGATCGCCGGGCTGATCATCTATCAGCAAGTCGCGCTCTACAGCCTGGCCGAGCTGTTGGCCGAACGCACCGCTTACAGCTGGGACAACAGCCACAAGCAGATCGGGTCGGGCAGCGTGGAGGCGGGCCAGCGGGACGGATTGTACTGGCGTCTCACCTCGGATGGCGCCGTACCATTCCTCAGCGGCGGAGCCGGCCATCCGATCATCTACGAACTGCCGGGTAGCGAGGAAGACGACGGACCTTTGCCCATGAAGAAGCTGGGAAAGGGAGCGGCGCTTCTTGCGGGGAGCATATCGGGGGAGATCCGCTACGAGAATCGCCTCATCGAGAAGATCGTCACGGTGAAGCTGGAGAAGCCGCTTCGGCTTCCTCTGTGGCTGCACAGACTGTTCGGTTACGACCTGCACGTGCAGGCCAGCCGGATCATCAGCGATCCGGCAGAATACATACGCAACATCGACCTTATGCGCACCTATACCGGCATCGCGCGAGGATTGAACCCGAAGGAAGTGCTGTCGCTGTTCCAGGAGCCGTCGCCGGACAAGCAGGAGGTGAACGTCGACGATCACGCGGGAGCTGCCAGATGGCTGAGGGCCCAGACCGGCGGGAAAGAAGCCAGGATCAGGACCTCGCTGGGCGACCGGATCATCGATAGCCTGACGCCGGATCGCACGGCGCATCAGGCCATCTTCAGCACGCGGGGGAAGGACCTGCTCATCCAGGCGGACAAGGACGCCGAGCTGCTCAGGGAAGGTCTGGTGTCTCGCGTTGTATGGCATTTCTTCCTTGGCACCGGCAACAAGCACCCGCCGCCGACAGCTGCGGAGCTGGACATGCTGGCAGAACGCGGCATTCATGTGGAGATCCATCCCGGGGGGGATCGCGATGCGTAACGAGAGAGGAGCCGTCACGCTGTTCATGATCCTCATCATCGTGCCCATCTTCCTGTTTCAGGCCGTCCTCATCGAGTACGCCCGCTCGTTGCTGGCGAAGCAGCAGCTGGAGCTGGCGGTGAAGGCGGGGCTCAGATCGGTCGGCGCCGCCTACAGCGTTCCTTTGCAAGCCTATGGCCTGTATGGGGTGCCGGAATCCGAGTCGACCAGGGAGCTGTACGAGCGAATGGTAAGGCTGAACAGCGGCCACGGCTATGCGGCTACCAGGTATGAGAGCAGCGAGCTGAGGATGGAGCGAAGTCTCGCGGACCCCGAGGTGTTCGTGGGTCAGGTGATGGAAGAGATGAAATACCGCGCCCCGATGGAGTATGCCCTGCAGGTGACGAACAAGCTGAAGGCAAGCGGGCTCGGCGGCGCCCTGCAGGACTTCTCCGCCTTCGGCGACAAGGCGCAGGAGTTGGACCGATGGGCGAGCAACCGCGATGAACAGATGAAGCGGGTATGGCGGCTGTTCCTGGATTGGGACCGATTGATCAGCGATTCGCTTCCATCCCTGGCGGCGGAGGTGCGCGCGCTCGAGCCGGAGCACAGCGAGCTGAGGAGTTGGGACGCGGCCGCGATGATGCGCCGCCTGGCCGAGATGGATGCGGAGCTGGAACAGATCCGTCAGACGGAGGAGATAACCGACGAGTTGAAGCGGCGGATGGAGGAACTGGAGCAGGCCCGCTCTGAGCTCGCAGCGCAGCTGGATCGCCATTCGCATTGGCTGGCCGGGCTGCGTCGTCTGCACGAACGCTTTCACTCGATCGTCCTGCAGAGCGAGCCGATCTCGAGCGATCTGATCGCCGCATTGGAGGAGGCGAAGTCATGGAATGACAAGCTGCGAAGAAGCATCGACGAGTGGCAGCTGGAGCTGGGCAGCGAGTCGATCCGATCCGTCGGCATCATCTCCGGTGAGGACTTTCAGCTCATGCGCAGCAAGGCCAGTCAGTCGGAACGGAAGCTGCGGGCATTCGCCAGCGATGCTGCCCGACTGGAAAGGCTGAATGTGGACGAGCTGGCCTCGGAGATAGACAGCCATCTTCAGTCTTGGGCGGTATGGATCGAGCAGGTTCGAATCGCCAGGTCAGATCAGGAGCAGCGGGAACAGGAGGAACGGGAGCAGCGCGAGGAAGCGGAACGGGAATTGGCCAGCTGGCTGGACAGGCTGAAGGATCTGATCAGCGGCTGCGACCCGGAGCAGGAGGAGCAGGAGCAGGCGCTCTATGAGCGGCTGAAGGAGCGAACGAACGCTTCGCGGAACGATGAGCAGGCCGGTTACCCGGAAGGGCGCAAGGCGAAGGAGGACGCGATGGCATTCGGACAGATGATCGGTCAGCTGGTCGAGCGGTTTACCGAGTCGATGTATGTCAACGAGTATGCTCTTGTCATGTTCAATTACCGGACGCTGGGCAGCGGTTCAACGAGGAATCAGACATACGCCTTGTCGGATCCGTCGCAGCATCCGCTGCGCCATCAGGAGGTCGAATACATCCTGTACGGTTATCATTCCTGCTCGGCCAATTACGCCGCGGCATATTGGGAGATCTTCGCCGTGCGATTGGCGGTTCGCTCGCTGGAATCGCTCCTGTCACCGATGAAAGCGGCGGTCCCGTATCTGGTCTTTCTGTTCGCACTGGCGGAAGGTGCTGCCAAGGCCTATCAGGATACGGTGAAGCTGAAGGATGGCGAGGAGTTGGCTCTTTCAAGCAAGTTTGCTCCATCTCTCACTTGGAACTATAAGGATTATCTGAGGCTGTTCCTGCTTCTCCATAGGAATAAGGATGACTATGTCAAGCGCATGCAGGCTCTGATCGAACTGAACACCGGACTTCGCCTTGCGAATCACTATACATACTGGACATCCCAGGCGAATGGGAGCCTGCGTTCGTTGTTCCTTGGACGGTATCAATACAAGACGAAGGTGGAGGCTGCATGGGGATATTATTGAACGGTTTGCGCAGAGTGGCGAGCCGGAATGAGCGGGGGAGCATCACGTTGGAGGCGGCGATCGCCATCCCGCTCCTGCTCACGTTTATCGTTACTTTGAGTGCATTTGTCAGATTGGGCATGATGGAAGCGGGGCTTCGCTCCGCCGTAAGTCAAGCTACCCACCAATTGGCCGTGCAGGCTTATCCGCTGCATCTGTTGACGAAGTCCTTGTCCGAACACGAGCTCATGCAGAAGCTTCACGAATGGTATGACAAGTATGAGTCAGGCAAAGAGAAGGTCCAAGATTGGCTCGATGATTATGGGGATCTGATCCCCCCACCTGTCAGTGAAGCGGTCAGTCGCGCTTTGGAGTCCGCAGGATCATGGGAGGAGCATATGACAGAGCCGATAAGGGCTGCTTTTCAGCCGGTGGTGGCGCATTATTTGCCGAAACATATGAAAAGCGAGAACCTGAAAGTGACTTCTCTATCCTATCCAATCCTGAATCAAGCTGCAGAGCCGTTGGTCAAGCTGGAAGTCGAGTATGAGGTGCCGATAAACGTCCCATTTGTATCCCGATCTGTCACTCTTCGCGCTGAGGCATGGGAACGGCTCTGGGTCGGGGATCCCATGTAGCTCAAGCACTCCGAGAAGTGGAAGATGGTTTGCTGCATGTGCTGATAGGCAAAGTTTGCTATAGACATGTCATGATGATATCGCTTGATAACGAGTTGGAGTTCTGCCAGCATCGGATGGAGGAAAGGTTATGATGCATGCCTTGGTCTGGGGATGTATGGTTCTTTTGGTGGCCATCGCCTTCTATACGGATCATACGAGAATGATCATCCCGAATAAACTGACGGTCAGCATGACGCTCATCGGTATGGTGCTGCATGCGATCAT
>CALGAO010000092.1 GCA_937957685.1 uncultured Paenibacillaceae bacterium | reverse complement strand
TGCGGACGATCTGGTGGTCATCTGCAAAACGAGGAAGGACGCTGAGCGGGCGTATGAACTCATACGAGCGATCATGGAACGCTTGGGACTCACCCTGCACCCCACGAAAACGCGCATTGTCGGGCTCTGGACAGGAGAAGAAGGCTTCGACTTCTTGGGGATGCACCATCATTAGATCTTCAATTTGCATTATACTTCATTTACAGGAAGTACGATAAATACGTAATATATGATATATAGACAATAAATGACTCCTGGAAAGGGATCGAAATGGATGAAAAGTTGATATGGTTGTTAACTGATTTTTACGGACTTCAACCAAGCCTTCAGAAACTGGTATACCAGACATTTTACAGGACATATAACGGAACCATTTTTTTTATTTTGCGAGATCATCAATCAACAGAAGACTTATTGCAGGAAGTCTTCATCAAAGTGATCGATAAAGTGCCTCGTATGGACTTTAATGACGATGTGAATAAGTTAAGAGGTTGGATCAAAGTCGTTTTGCGAAATGCGACATATAATCATTTAAGAGAGAAAAAAAAGAGAAACGCCCATACGGATCTGGAAAGTGTATGGGATATTGATGCTCAATTCAATTATTCGGTAGAGGACGAAGTGGAATCAAAGATATTTCTGGAGAGTTTAAAGTACTACCTGGGTTGTCTGAAGCAGGAATATCGAATATTAATTGAACTTAGGTCACAGGGGTTGAGTTACAAGGAGATTTCAGAACAACTGGATCTTCCAGAAAACAATGTGAAGCAGAAATTGCATCGCGCACGCAAAGAGATCAAAAACAAGATGAAATTCGATTGGATGTGATTTTATGAAGGAAGCAGAGTTCGAGAAGATGTTTGATCAGTACTATGATCAGGCGATTAAAGAAATTAAAGGGATTCCGGACAGTTTGTCCTCATGGGAAAAAGTTAAACATATAGTGGATATGAAGAAAGTGAGGCAGCGACGATTAAATCGACTGAACATTGCTGCAATTATTCTGCTGTCTATTTGCTTCGGTGCGGTTATATCAAATTCTCCCCAGGTAGTCAAGGCATTTTCCATCATCGTACAGAAAATCATAAATTTCGAGGATGGGAGTATTGGCTTTCTCTTCGGATCACCCTCGAGTCCCGCAAGCCGGGAAGAAACAGAGGAGCAACATATTAGTATGGAAGGTGTTGAAAGACATGAGGTTCGAGTGGAAGAGATCAGGCAATTGAATGGCGTGCAGTTGCCCAACCTTGCTTTTTTATCCAAGGAATTTACAGTTCGACATGCCTGGTTGTATGATTACAAATCATCTAATCAAAATGATAAGTTACGAATTCAAGTGAGCGAGATTGGGTCTGATCAGATCATAAACCTGAATTTCTCTCTGTTAGGGGAGGATGAACTTCTGGTATCTGGCGGAAATGAAGGCTCAATCGAAGAGCATCTTATTCATGGAAGAGCAGGCTATTTAAGCCCGGCAGGTGAGGGACGGTATTCCATGGAGTTTGTGGTTAATTCGATCCATGTGATGATTATAGGTGAATTATCGAGAGAAAGGATCATTGAACTAAGCAACAAAATCATTGCTTCTGAGTAAATGATAAAAATCAGAAGCATCTATGTTTGCTGCATAGATGCTTCTATGAATATGACATTACGCTTCAAGAAGGTTAAATGGAAATGGAATACCAACGGCTTCCTTCTTCCGTTACACTGCCTTCCTTAATCCAAAAGGTGCATCGGATGCGATAAGTGTTTCCCGCAGTAACAGATGCTGTAAAAGCAACAATGTGCTCATCACTATTTACGCTATATGAATCCGTTACGGATGTGACTTGCACCCAGTTGCTTCCAACTAATTTATCGATATAGACTTTCACACCTATCTGATCTACGATGCTTGCAGCATAGGTGCTAGTCTCGAAACATTAAATAGACAGTCTCTCTGTGTCCGTTAGAGGAAGAGCGGCGGGGGAATGAACTGTGAAGAGAGTGATTATGGTAAGATACGAGTGAACGATAAAAGTTGGACAAAGGAGCGGATGTTCGGATGTCGCCATTTACGATGAAGGTAATCGAGATTATCCAGTCGATTCCGTCGGGCACGGTGACGACGTACGGGCGAATCGCCGAGATGGCCGGGAACCGCCGAGGGGCGAGACAAGTGGTGCGCATCCTGTACACGTCAACGCGGAAGTACAATCTCCCATGGTTTCGGGTTGTCAACAGCAAAGGCGAGATCGCCTTCCAGGATGAGATCTTCCGCCAGGAACAGACGGCCTGCCTGCGGGAAGATGGCGTCGAAGTGGACGAGCATGGGAGAGTCGATCTGGAGAAGTATCTGTGGCAGGTGGAGAACTGACGGCCCCAGATGTTGCCAGAACATTCGTTTCAACACCGCTGGCAGTGTCAGTGGAGTCCGTTACAGTCTGTTCAGACAGTGATATACGTTGTCGTGATCTGCAGTGTGCTGATGGAAGGTCGGTACGCTGTTTTTCTTTTTTCTATCCAAGAACATACATTCGCTGACAATCATCCGTCTGAGAGAGTTGCGATAATAAACGATTAGAACAATAGCCGGAGATACACGGTTGATGACGGAGGAGAGGACAACGATGATACACGACGATAAAATCTATGTGGCAATAACCGGCACCAAGCATTACTTCGGTACGGACTTTCTGAAACCCGGACAGCTCGTTCATCTGAAGAAGGAGCCTGACAATCTGCATGATCAGGAAGCGATTCGCGCTGCGATGACACCGATCGGCACGATCGGCTATGTGGCCAACAATACGCATTCGGTACCGAGAGGCTGCTGGAGTGCAGGGCGAATCTATGACAAGTTCGAGGAGCATGTGACAGGGATCGTACGTTTCGTGGTGAAGGATCTGGTGATCGTGGAAGTGACGCCGGATCTGCATGAATTGTATATGGCCTTTAAGGAGGGGGCAGATTCTCTTATTTTTTCTGACTAATTAGGCAGGGTGAACTAGGTCTCGTGTCGAATACTGGAAGTGATGGGATCTTGTTGATGCTAACTTGGATGGAGGTAAATCCCGCATGACAGAGAGACTGATCCGGCTGTTGTCGATGTTGATGGCGATTCAAGCCAATCCGGGCATCACGGCGAAAGAGCTGGCGGACCGGTTCGAGACGACGGAGCGCACGATCTACCGGGATCTGCAGCTCCTGGATTCGGTAGCGCCGATCGTGAGAGGTGAATATGGCAGAGGCTACCGATTCGAGGGGAACTTCGCGATGTATCCGTTGAATTTCACCGAGCAGGAGGAGCTGGTGTTCACCGTCCTGCCGTCCGTCATAGACAAGAGCAAGCTGCCGCCAGGATTTGAATCCGCTTACGACAAGGTGATGGCCGCCCATGTGAAAGAGACGCGCAAACGTTACGAGACGATCGAGGCAATCGCCGGCATCATCCAGATGGGGACCCCGGCCTATCGGGAGGAGGATACAGGCAATTTCCTGCTGCCGATCATGCAGGCGATCATCGAGCAGAAGACGATTCGCAGCGTATACTATACGCAGATGCGCGACGAGGAGACGGAGCGGGAGATCGATCCATACTATCTCGTGCCGCGCGACCAGCGCTTCTATCTGATCGGCTATTGCCACATGAAGCAGGAGGTGCGGACCTTCCGCATCAGTCGCTTCCGTGATGTGGTGAAGACGGATCGCTGCTTCGACAAGAGCGGCTTCGATCTGGCGCAATATATGAAGCATTGCTGGTCGATCCGCCGCGGCGATGAGCTGATCAAGTTCAAGATTCGCTTCGCGTCGGATGTCGCGAGATACATCAAGGAAGAGGAAATGTTCGTCCGACCGAGGCTGACCGACCTGCCGGATGGCGGCCTGCTGTTCGAGGTGACGGTCAACCATGAACAGGAGTTCATGGAATGGGTCGTCAAGTACGGCCCGTCGGCCGAGATCCTGGAGCCGATCGAGGTTCGCGAGCGCTTCCGGCAGCGGCTGGAGGAGTGGTTGAAGCTGTATGGGTGAGAGAAAATTATTGTAGCAAATGGGGATGCAATTACAAGCGGATGAAAGCGCCAGTGTGGATCGCCAATGGTGAAGAGGAAAAACAGTCATGGCGTCGAATACTGGGGATGCAGCAGATTCCCCCAGTGCAGACATACAAGGTCAATGTGAGAGGAGTCTGCATCTTTTTCGTTCGATAGCATTCTTGTAAACAGAACAAAACCGAAGGAGATAAACTTTTATGTATAAAAAGATCCTGAAGCAAGCCTATAACAATCATGCGCATGATCGTGACAAAATGGAAATGGCCGATTGGAAGTTTCAGGAGCGTGAGCAGTTTCTCAATCGTTTGAAAACTGAGAACTGTCATAATATCTTGGAGATTGGCGCAGGACCAGGACGAGATAGCCTCTACTTCCAACAGTCTGGTCTCCAGGTAACCTGCATTGACCTGTCAGAGGAAATGGTCAAGCTTTGCAGGGAGAAAGGTTTGAATGCACATTGCATGGATTTTTACCATCTTGATTTCTCCCCAACGTCTTTCGATGCAGTTTATGCGATGAACTGCCTGTTGCATGTGCCCAAGCCGCAATTGACTGATGTTCTGGCTCAAATCTTTCATGTGCTGAAACCGGAAGGGTTGTTCTTTTGTGGGGTGTATGGAGGCCAGAATACCGAAGGGATCTGGGAAGCTGATACTTACGAGCCAAAACGTTTCTTCGCAATGTATGAAGATGAAGTTCTGTTAGAGATACTGGGAAAAAAGTTTCAGGTGATTGATTTCCATACAGTTGATTTGGGTAAAGGGACACCGCATTTTCAATCCTTTACACTTCGAAAATAGACAAACCCTAATCGTTAAGGCGGTTCAGTGTCATGCCGAAGATCAAGCTCATAACTGAAAATCTGGCGGATGAATTGTTGCCTGCGATTGAGAAGGCGTCAGGCATCTATATCATGACGTCATTCGCAATGGAATCAGGAGTAAAATTGCTTGAACCTCATCTCAGAAGTGCTTCGGAGCGGAAAGCGGAGGTGAAGATACTCGCTGGTGATTATCTGTTCATAACAGAACCGAAAGCGTTGCGCCGTCTGATCTCTATTGGAGAAGAAATAGAGGTAAGGTTTTGGCGAAGCATGGGTACATCTTTTCACCCGAAGGCATACCTGCTCGACTATGAGAATGGACAAGGTTTGATGATCGTTGGTTCATCAAACATGTCTTTGTCTGCCTTCAAGCTGGGATACGAATGGAACCTGGCAGTCGATGCCGGTTTGGAACCATTTACCTTTCAACATGCATTGGAGCAGTTCTTTCGGAGTTTCTACCATGAGCAGACAGTTCCGTTGAATGAGCAATTCATCCTTCAGTATGAAGAGGAATATGCAATCAACCGCAAGAAGTATCCGGAATTGGTCAAAGCGATATCAGAGATGGAACAAGCGGAGATGCTTCCGAGAAATGATGCAAGTGTGGATGCTCCGGAGTCCATTAATGTTGCCAAAGTTTCCCCACGGGATGCACAGTTGTTCGCACTTGAGGCACTGGAAGCGACACTGGATGAAGGTTATGACCGCGCTATGGTGATCATGGCGACTGGCTTGGGAAAGACCTATCTGGCAGGATTCTTTGCACAAACATTCAGAAGAGTGCTTTTTATCGCCCATCGAGAGGAGATTTTATTTCAAGCCAAGAGATCGTTTGAGAGGATCATGCCGGATAGAACAGGCGGTTTGTACAATGGACAAGAAAAAGAAGCTGGTTCCGATATTATTTTTGCATCAATTTTTACACTGGCCATGAAGAAGCATAGAGAGCGCTTCGATAAAAAAGATTTTGATCTGATCATCGTGGACGAGTTCCATCATGCGGCTGCCAAGTCATATCGAGCGGTTATTGAATATTTCAAACCGAAATTTCTGCTAGGCCTGACTGCAACACCCGATCGTATGGATGGCAAAGATATCTATGCACTATGCGACGGGAATGTGGCCTATCAGATTCATTTTATCGAAGCGATTTCGAAAGGGTGGCTGTCTCCATTTCACTATTATGGCGTGTACGACGATACGGATTATACTCAGATCAAATGGCTGGGAAACAAGTACGATGAAGATGAATTGGCTGCCGTTCAGACTCGGACAGAAATGGCCGAAAGGATATACTCGGCTTGGTTTAAATATAAACAGTCCCGGACACTATGCTTCTGTTCCTCGATTCGTCAGGCTGATTTTCTGGCAGCTTATTTCAATGAGAATCAAGTCAAGGCGCTGAGTCTTCACTCGAAGACCGTCGAGATGTCTCGACAAGAGGCGATTCGTCGATTGGAAACAGGAGAACTGGAGATGATCTTAACCGTCGACTTGTTCAATGAAGGGGTGGATATCCCAAGTGTTGATACGTTATTGTTCGTCAGGCCAACAGAATCTCTCACTGTTTTCACTCAGCAAGTAGGAAGGGGACTTCGGCTCGCAGAAGGAAAGCAATATTGCACGATCATCGACCTCATAGGCAACTATCGCAATGCTGATCTGAAGCTGCAGTTATTGGGTACTACAGAGGCAGAAGAGAAGGGCAAAAAGAAGGGTGAAAAGTATGCAGCGATTACACCTCCTCCCAACTGCCTCATAGAACTGGAGCTTGGCGTGATCGATCTGTTGAAGGAGCTCGCCGCCAAGAAACAACCGAGAAAAGAAAAGCTGTATAGCGCCTATCTTACACTGAAGCAGGAGTTGGGTCGCAGGCCGAGTTATCTGGAACTGCATTTGCATGGCAGTGCGCCGTCTCGGGAGTATCGCCAGGAGTTTGGTTCATATGTGGGCTTTTTATATTGGGCCGATGAACTGTCCGATCATCATGCAGAATTATTCCTGACTCATGAAGCATGGCTGAGGGAAGTCGAAGGTACTGTCATGACCAAGAGCTACAAGATGGTTCTCTTGTTGGCGATGCTTCAAAGAGGGCCCGAGCATTGGGATAAGCCGATAACACCGCAAGAAGCTGCGTCATTTTTCCATCATTATTTAACTTCGAAAGAGTATCGTAAAAAGATTGATTTTTCAGATGGAGAAACTACCAAACTTCATGTATATGATGAGAAGAAGGTCGCCAGTCTGATAGCCAAAATGCCGATGACCAAATGGAGCCAAAGCTCCAAAGGACAGATTACCTTTCAAGATGGTGTGTTTACAATCAGGTCATTAGAGGGATTGGTCAGGAAAACTCTTGAAGTGCTTTATGCATGGACTCGTGACATATGCGAGTATCGCTTGCACGTTTATTTTGAGAAAAAAGCATGATCGATCTATAAACAGATCGCTGGCATGGAGCGTTTCCGGAAGATAAGCGGGCGCTGCCTCGCCATTGGTGTCCCTGATCGACACTTAGATGAACCTGTCCATGCAGTCCCTCCCATCTTCCAAGTATGGAATGTGCTTGTCATCTGCGTGGATGTAGTTTGTCATTTGATTATGGCCCCATTTTTCCGTAGCATATACGTTATTCTCTGGTGCAGGCGGCTTCAAGTAAATATAACCCATCTCACACAAGCGATCCGAATAACCGGTTATGATCAACTTGACCAACTCCTGTAAACCTGATCATGGTTAATGAATTGGACGTCTTTGGCGCAGAAAGGTTTCGTCGCGAGCACCTGGATCCATTGGTCCGAACACAGCCGACAAGACTGCGGATAGGCACGCATGGGAGGGAGACATATGGTGGTCATCTATAACAATCCCAAAGGAGAAGCGTATCGACGGTTGCTGGATGTGGCGGCGGCGCACTGTCCGACCTTCGTGCTGTCCGAGCGTTATCCGCTGGGGCGGGATGCGTCGGCCAGGAAGGTGTTCGACAAGCTGTGGCCCTATCTGCTGAAGAAGGTCAGTGCCAGAGAGCCCGGCCAGCACCGCGATCTGAGGATCGCCTATTCCAGGGATGCCTGGATACACTACTACGCTTGCACTCCTGAATCGATCGAGGTGCTCAAGGACAGCGCCGACTCCTTGCTCGACTGGCAGCATCCCGACTTGCCGGAGGACCTGAGCTTCCTCGACCATGACGGAAACGAATGGCTGTTGAACATCGCGCACGAGGGAATGATGGAACTGCGTGTCCCCGAGGAGACGGCGGAACGATGGTCCCGGGAGATTCAGGGGTTGTTCCTGAAGGGACGCTTCAACCAGGACCTGGACCGGCTGCTCGCCGATGCGGCCAGACATCAGGCGGAGCATCTCGAGATAACCGGTTACGGCATTCGCGAGCTTCCCGAGACCTTGTTCCGCATACGCAGTCTCAGGTCGCTGACCATCTTCGAGCAGCATCTCGACCGTCTGCTGGAACGGCTGTTTGACCTGACCCAACTGGAGAAGCTCGTCGTCTGGACCGCCGACCTGCACAACCTGCCCGGCGCCATCAAGCGTCTTGAGCGGCTGGAGCACCTCATCATCTACTGCGGCAGTTACAACCGGCCTCCGAAGGACGGCATCATCAGGAAAGAGGACGTCAGCTTCAACCGGTTGCCGCCCGAGATCGGCGAACTTTGCAACCTCAAGGTGCTGGATATCAAGCACACCGCTCTGCGCGATCTTCCGGACACGTTTAGGAACCTGAAGAAACTCCGCTATCTGGACATCTCGCGCAACCTGTTCACCTCCAAACCGGCGATACTGGAGGAGATGGATTGGGTCGGTGTTGTTCTGTAGGAAGCTCCCGGTCGCATACGGCTTCCTCAGCAGCGTGATGCGGAAGCTCCGGATGAACGCTGTTCAACGATGCCGCCGCCTGGCTTGCTCCTCGAGCAGAGCATCCAGGCGGCCGCTGTGCCAACGCCGCCGGTGCGTTCGCGATCACCGAGGTCAGCGCCTGCCCGCAGACGCATGTCTGGCAAACTGGTACCCAATTCCATCTTGCAATAAAAACGTTTTTATGATACTTTCTATACATGAACATGAAAACGTTTTAAACAAAGGGTGGGCAGCCATGAAGAAAGTGACGATCAAGGATGTCGCAAGGGAAGCCGGCGTGTCCATCTCGACGGTTTCCAACGCCCTCAACAACGTCGATGTGCTCCATCCGGACACGAAGCGACATGTGCTCGAAGTGGCCAAACGCCTTGGTTACGTGCCGAACCTGCACGGGAAGCTGCTCAAATCCGGCAAGACGAAGATGCTCGGTTTCTTCACCACGAGCGTGGCAGGTCCGTATTTCTATATCCTCGTTGAATCGATGGCGCGCGAATGCGACCGGTTGGGCTACGGATTGAACGTGCTGGTCACGAAAGACCCGCAGGTCATCATGAGCAACATTCTCGGCGGCCGCGTGGATGGCGTGATCATCTTCGAAGAGACAAGGGTAACCGAAGAAGATATCGCGGCGATGGAGAGAAACAGGATCAAGGCCGTGTTCCTGGACAGGCTCGTGCAGAAGGAGACAATGGGCAGCATCGTGTTCGATTCCTACGAGGACAGCTACAAGGCGACGAAGTACCTGATCAGCCTGGGGCATCGCAAGATCGCCTATATCTCCGGCGTGGATACGATGTTCGACAGCGTGCAGCGGAAGTTGGGATATCTGGCCGCACTTGAGGAGCACAATTATCCAATCGATGATGACTATATCCTGCAAGGATATTTCGAGGAAGAAGGTTCCTACAACGCGGTCAAGATGCTGCTGCGCCAACACCCGGACAAGGTTCCGGACGCTTTCCTCGCGGGCAACGACCTCAGTGCGATCGGTTGCATAAGGGCTTTGACATCGGAGGGACTGACCGTTCCGCAGGATGTCAGCGTGGTGGGCTTCGACGACATCGACATCGCGCAATATTTTACGCCGCCCCTCACGACCGTGCGCAACCAGATCGCAAGACAGGGCGTGCTCGTCATCAATCACCTCCATCGCATGATTATGGGCGAAGAGCAGGGTCAGATTCAGCGCTTGCCAGGCGAGCTGATCGTGCGGGGATCTACACAGGTCAAGATAGCCAGAGATCCTTCGTCCTGATCATGCAATCTTTTATGTATGGAAAACCGTTATCATGGGCATGGATGAGGAGTCCTTGCACCCAAAAATAAAAACGTTTCGAATTTTCCATTCTCATTTCGATCCATTTTTTCATCGGTCCTATTAAGGGAGGGAACACAGATGGGCAAGTCCAAAGCGGTCAACTCTGGCGGCAAGAAGCCGATGGGGCGGAGGATGAAGGAGTTCGTCGTGGATTTCGGCCGGCAATGGGAGTTGCAATCAATGATTCTGCCAGGCGTGGTGTTCATGATCATTTTCTGCTACATCCCGATCTATGGACTGACGATTGCCTTCAAGCATTACACGGTGATCGACACGCTGGACAGCGCGCCCTGGGTCGGCCTGGAGAATTTCAGGATCATCCTGGAGGACAAGTTCTTCTGGGAATCGGTGGTCAACACACTCGCCATCAGCTTCCTGAAGCTGGGCATCGGCTTCGTCATTCCGATCATCCTCGCGATCATGATCTATGAGGTGAGCAACAAGCGTTTCAAGCGATTCGTGCAGACGATCTCCTACCTGCCGCACTTCCTGTCCTGGATCGTGCTCGGAGGCATGCTGATCACCTGGCTCTCGACGACCGGGCTGTTCAACCAGATCCTGCTCTGGCTCGGGATCATCTCGCAGCCGACGAACATCCTGCTCGATCCGAGCAAATATTGGTGGATCGCGACCCTGTCGGATATCTGGAAGGAAGCCGGTTGGGGGACCATCCTGTATCTGGCCGTCATGGCGACGATCGATCCGACCTACTACGAAGCGGCGAAGATCGACGGGGCCAGCCGCCTGAGGCAGATCTGGCATATCACGATTCCGAACATGCGGATGATCATCAGCCTGAATCTGATCCTGACGATCAGCGGATTGCTGGGCTCGAACCTTGACCAGACGCTCGTCCTGATGAACTCGCAGAACCGGTCCCACGCCGAGGTCATCAATTCGTACGTGTATCGGATGGGCATGACGCAGGGCGACTTTTCCTACGCGACCGCTGTCGGGCTCGGCGTCTCCATCGTATCCGTCATTCTGCTGGTTGTGGCCAACAAGATCACGAGCAAACTCAACGACAATCAGTCGGTTCTGTGAGGCTGAAGGGAGGCATTTACGGTGAATACGAAAACGATTCGAGGAGACCTGGACAGCCGAATCTTCAATGCAGTGAACATCTTCCTGCTCACGATCTTCACGATCATCATCATCCTCCCGTTGTGGAATGTGGTGATCTCGTCCTTCACCTCGGGCAAGGCCCTGGCAGATGGCGGTTTCGCGCTGTGGCCGAAGGAATTTTCCCTGGAGAACTACCGAGCCGTCTTCCGCGAGGACATGATCTATAACGCCTTTTTCATCTCGGTGGCGAAGACCGTGGTGGGGGTGGTCACGCACGTCTTCTTCTGCGCGATGGTCGCGTACGGCCTGAGCAAGAGTTATGTGCGAGGCCGCAAGCTGTATATGGCGATGGGCGTCATCACGATGTTTTTCTCGGGCGGCATGATCCCGACTTACCTGCTCATCAAATCCCTCGGCTTGCTCAACAGCTTCTGGGTCTACATCATCCCGGCGCTGCTCAGCTTCTACGATGTCATCATCCTGATGAACTTCTTCAGAGGGGTGCCGAGTTCGCTGGAAGAGTCGGCGAAGATCGACGGTCTCGGCGACTGGAGGATCTTCCTGTATATCTTCATCCCGCTGTCGTTGCCGGCGCTGGCCACGATCGCCCTGTTCAACGGGGTCTCGCAGTGGAATGACTTCATGACGACCAAGCTCTACATCAACGACAAGTCGCTCTATCCGCTGCAGATGATGCTGTATGAGATCATCGTCCAGTCGCAGACGAAGAACATGCAGAATATCGGCGGATCCTATGTGATTGAGACGACGACCAAAGGAGTTCAGCTTGCGACGATTGTCATCACGACAGTGCCAATCGTTGTCATATACCCACTGCTTCAGAGGTATTTCATCTCGGGTATGATGCTGGGGGCAGTGAAAGGATAAGAAGGAGGCGATAGGAGGACGATTGACCGGTTGGAATTTGTCAGCAGGGGGTTCAAGCGCTGTGGCAGATGTTCATATGAACCAGATAAAAAAGGAGGATATCACGATGAGTAAAAGAGGAAGCAGTTTCAAGAGAAAAAGCCTGGCGTTTCTGTCTGTGACATTGGCCGCCGTTCTGCTGGTCACCGGATGTACGTCGGGCGGCGGATCGAAGCAGAATGCGGCGGATTTCTCCATTGAAGGCCGCTATACGCCGGATCCGAACACACCCGCATGGAAACTGGATACCAAGGAGGAAGTGACCGAGCTCACCTGGTATGTCAACGCCGACTGGTGGAACACGGATTTTGGCAATGATGTGGTGACGAAGAAGATCAAGGAAGACCTGAACATCCATATCAACTTCATCACGGGTGATGACACGAAGCTCAATACGCTGTTCGCCGGCGACCAATTGCCGGACATCATCACCACCTTCAACGGCAACTCCCAGCTCGCCAAGAAAGCGAACACGTGGGCATTGCCGCTGAACGACCTGGCAGACAAGTACGATCCGTACTTCTATCAGGTGGCTGCGGAGGATACGCTGAAATGGTTCCAGCTGGAGGATGGCAAAACCTACACGTATCCGAACTATTCCAATACGCAGGCCGACTATGACAGCGGCTACATCCCGGCGAAGACGGCGTTTGTCATTCGCAAGGACGTCTATGAGGCGTTGGGCAAGCCGGAGATGGGCACGCCAGAGCAATTTGAAGCGGTGATGGATCAGATCAAGCAGCGGTTCCCGGATCTCCTGCCGTTCGGGTTCAACGCTGTCGGCACGGGCACGGGTTCACTCGGCGATGTGTTCCAGGACTTCCTGGGCGTGCCGCTGGAAGACGAGAACGGCAACTTCTACAACCGCAATCTGGACGAGGATTACCTGACCTGGATCGCGACGCTGAACCGCGTGTATCGCAATGGCGCGATCAGCGATGACAGCTTCGCCGATGACGGCACGGCCTTCGAAGAGAAGGTGAAGAGCGGCAAGTACGCCACGATGTTGCTCGACGGCACACCGCAGCAGGGCGGCAACCTGCAGATCTGGATGAGCGCGAATCCGGGCAAGGAGTATATCGCGATTGACGGTCCGCAGAGCACGGAGGGGCGCAAGCCGACCTTGAACCAGTCGGGCATCTCCGGCTGGATGGTGACCTTCATCACGAAGAACGTCAAGGACCCGGCCAAGGCGATTCAGATCTTCACGTATCTGCTCAGCGAGGAAGGTCAGATGCTGATGAACTACGGCATCGAGGGCGAGACGTATAAGAAGAATCCCGATGGAACCGTCGAGCTGCTGCCCGAAGTCAAGGCCATGCAGATGAATGATGCGGATCGCTACAAGAAAGAGTATCGCATGGGCGAGTTCATGTTCTTCGGGCATGACCGTCACAAGGCGCTCAGCAAGGACTCGTTCCCTGAGTCGATCAAGCAGATGCAGGAATGGGGCCGCGGCAAGCTGAAAGGACACTTCATCCTGGAGAATACCAACCCTGATCCAGGATCGGCGGAAGCCCGCAGCCTCAGCGCGATTGAAACCGAATGGAGCACGACGCTCGTCAGCATGATTCGTGCGAAGAGCGATGAGGAACGCGAGAACGCCCTGAACAACTACAGGAAATTCCTGGATGAAAACAACTGGGACAGCATCGTCAAGATCCGCTCGGAGAAGATGCAGGCGAACAAGGAGAAGCTGGGCCTGTAATGCCGTCAGACCGGCGAGCGGAGAAGGGATAAACGAGTGAATGGGAGAATTGGAGGACACCATATGCGAAGCTTAACGATCTATGAATCCACAGGGGAAAACAGGTTGTTCGTGGAGAGGCGCGTGCAGGAGCTGCCCCCGGCTTCCCGGACCTTGGAGCGGAAGACCGTGGTGATCGATGACAGCAGGACATATCAGGAGATCGACGGATTCGGCGCATCGTTTACCGATTCGGCGGCTTATCTGATCCACCAGGTGCTGGAGCCGGAGCAAAGGGCGGAGCTGATGGTCAGGCTGTTCGACCCGCAAGAGGGCATAGGCTTGTCTGTGCTGCGCAATCCGATGGGTGCCTCCGATTATGCCAGAGACTTCTACAGCTACAACGACCTGCCGCCGGGAGAGACCGACCCGGAGATGACGCGGTTCTCCATCAGGCATGATGAAGCGGATATCATCCCGCTGCTGCAAGAGGCGCTGAGGTTGAATCCGTTTGTCAAGCTGATCGGTTCGCCATGGAGTCCGCCGGGCTGGATGAAGACGAGCGGCTCCATGATCGGCGGCAAGTTGATCAAGGATTATTACCCGGCGTACGCGCTGTATTTCGTTCGGTATATCCAGGCCTATGCCGAGCACGGGCTTACGATCTATGCGGTGACGCCGCAGAATGAGGCGCTGTATTCGCCGGGGCATTATCCGGGCATGATCATGCTGCCGGAGGAGCAGATCGAATTCATCAAGTATCATCTGAAGCCGCAGTTCGTCCGGCACAACATCGCCACCAAGATCCTGTGCTATGACCATAACTGGGACAGGCCGGATTACCCGCGCGAGGTGCTGAGAGCCGCATACGACGAGGTGGACGGCGTCGCCTGGCACTGGTACGGCGGCAAGCCGTCCGCCCAATCGGAGATCTGGGAGGAATTCCCGGACAAGGAGGTCCACTTCACCGAAGGATCAGGGGGAGAATGGATCCCGCCGTTCGAGCCGGCGTTCTCCAATGTGATGCGCACGGGCATCGAGATCCTGCGCCATCACAGCAAGTCTCTCGTGCTATGGAACATGGCGCTGGACGAGAACAACGGGCCGTTCGTGCCGGGCTTCGGCACCTCGACCTGCCGCGGCATCGTCAAGGTGGACCAGCGGACGAAGGAGCTGACCTATACGCTGGATTACTACGCCCTGGCGCATTTCAGCAAGCACATCCGTCCGGGAGCGAAGCGGATCGATTCCACTTCGCATGCCGACAGCGTCCGTTCCGTGGCATTTCGCAACCGGGACGGCTCAACGGCGATCGTGCTGTTCAATGACAGCGAGGAGCCGGTGATCACGGAGCTGGTGCTCGGCGGGGAGCGGGAGCCTGTCATCAGCTTCGACATGCAAGCGAAGAGCGCGGTCACGGTCTACATGAGAGAGTAACGGTATGGCTGCGAGATGTGATACTGTCAACAATATGACAAGAATGGGCTGCCATCAGGCGGCCCGTTTTTTTATCCTACATAATATCATCACATTGGCGATCACGGAAATAGGAACGATTATGGTGATGCTTCGGACGAACTACTGTAGAATGATGTGGGAAAAGTTAGAAAAATATAGTAATATGATGAAAAAGAGCGGTTAATGGCTGGGGTCATTGATATATTATAGAAGCATCCGAGGATGGTGATTCACTTGAATGGCATGCTGTCAGGAATCATCGATTGCGAGTGGCTGCGATACGATGTCGTGAATTTCTCCATGCATCAGAATTATGTTCCAATCGTGCAGAGCATTCGAGTGACCAACAAGTCTGAAGAGGACATGTATGAACTTCATATCAGGATACATTCAGAGCCCGACTTCGCTGCGGATTGGTCCAAGACAATCGATCGAATGCCGGCAGGCAAGACGCTGGAGATCTCCCCTGTACATATCGTTCTGTCGGCGGCTTACCTTGCGGAATTAACGGAGCGGTTAACTGGCAGTCTCACTCTGGAGATCCGCCATCAAGATCAAGTTCTCTATAAGGAAGTATCGCCGATCACCCTGCTGGCTTATGATCAGTGGGGCGGCCTGGCCTCCATGCCGGAGATGGTGGCGGCCTTCGTCATGCCCAATCATCCGGTTATCGCCAGGATGATCCGCAACGCTTCGTCTTATCTGGACCAATGGACGGGAGATCCATCATTCGATGCCTATCAGAGCAGAAGCCCGAATCGCGTGAGACATCAAGCGGCAGCGATCTACTCGGCCATTCAGGAACTTGCTCCGACCTACTGTGTGGCGCCGGCCAGCTTCGAAGAGGTGGGCCAGCGCATCAGGCTGCCGGATACGATCGCGGATCAGCGCCTCGGCAACTGTCTGGATCTGTCGCTCCTGTATGCAGCTTGCCTGGAGGCGGTCGGTCTCCATCCGCTGATCATCTTCACGGAGGGTCATGCCTTCGCGGGTGTGTGGCTCGTGCAAGATATGTTTCCGGAGATCGTGCAGGATGATATCGCGACGCTGACCAAGCGCTTGGCGCATGGTGTGCACGAGATCAGCATCGTCGAATGCACGCTGATGTGCTCGGGCCGTAATGCCCTATACCAGGAAGCGGAGGTCGCAGCGATGGCCAATCTGGCCGAACCGGACAAGTTCTATGGCCTGATCGATCTGAAACGTGCACGCAGCAGTGCTATCCGTCCTTTGCCCTTGAGAGTATCGACACCGAACGGTTGGGAGATCATCGCCGAGCAGACCGAGACACCGGATAGTGAACGGCAGGCACCGGGAGAAGTGACGGTGTTACAGCGGCCGCAGGAAGTGTCATCGATCACGATGACGAAACAGAAGCAATGGGAACGCAAACTGCTCGACTTAACCCTGCGCAATACGCTGCTGAACTTTCGCATGACCCGCGCTGCCTTGACCGTATTGTATCCCAGATTAAGCGAGCTGGAGGATTCGCTGGCCGACGGTAAGGAATTTGCATTACTGCCGCGCCCTGTTGACTGGGACCAAACGATGCGCAGCAGCGAGCTGTTCCAGAGCATCAGTCATGATCAGCCGCTCAGCGTGCTCCTGCAACAGGAGTTTAAGCTGTATCGGCTGCGCGTGGGCGCAGATGACAAGGATCTTTACCGCAAAGTTACCCATCTGTATCGTTCCGCTCGCCTGTCCATCGAGGAGAATGGAGCCAACACGCTCTACCTCGCGCTAGGCTTGCTGAAGTGGTACGAAACGCCGAACAGCGAGACAGCGCGTTACGCACCGATCGTCCTGACGCCGGTGGAACTCGTCCGCAAATCGTCCACGTCGGGCTACATCCTGCGTTCCAGAGATGAAGATCCGCAGATGAATATCACTTTGCTGGAGATGCTGAGGCAGGATTTTGGTTGCCACATCGACAGCTTGGATCCCTTGCCTAGGGACGAGCGGGGGATCGATCTGGCCGGGGTCTTCACCACGATCCGCCATGCGATCATGCATATCCCCCGTTGGGATGTGGTCGAATCGGCCCATATCGGTCTTTTCTCATTCAACAAGTTTGTGATGTGGAATGACATCCGCAGCCGCGCGGACGATCTGGCGAGGAACAAGGTCGTAGCCAGTCTCATGTCCGGCAGGTTGCAATGGGAGCAGAGCGAGACCTTCTTGAAGGAGGACCAGTTGGACGAATTGTGCCCGCCGGATCAGCTGTTGCTGCCGATCAGCGCCGACTCCTCACAGATCGCCGCCGTCCATGCGGCCGTCCAGGGCAAGAGCTTCGTGCTGCATGGACCTCCCGGCACAGGCAAGTCGCAGACGATCACGAATCTGATCGCGGCATCGCTTGCCAGCGGCAAGACCGTCCTGTTCGTGGCGGAGAAGATGGCGGCTCTCAGCGTCGTGCAGAATCGTCTGGAGCAGATTGGGCTGGGCCCTTTCTGTCTCGAGCTTCACTCCAACAAAAGCACGAAACGGGCCGTTCTCGAACAGTTTCGCCGCACATTGGAGACTGCGCGGACTGCCTCGCCAGAGGATTGGCGGAAGCAGGCTGAGCGGCTGAAGCTGGCGCGGGAGGAGCTGAACGAGTATGTTGCTGCATTGCATCGAAGATATGGCTTCGGCGCTTCCTTGTATGACGCGATAGCCCAGTATGGACTGTACCGTCTCGCGCCAGACTCCGTTCGTTTCACTCCCGATGCGATAGGCTCCATGACGGACGACAGAATAGCACTGTGGCGGGAGTTGGTTAGGCAGCTCACCGTTGCAGCGAAGGCTGTTGGTGATCCGAAACATCACCCGCTGAACGACATCCGGCGGTCTGACTACTCGCCCGCCATGCGGACGCAAGCCGGTGAACTGCTGGCACAATATGAGGCATGCCTGACCAATCTTCGGTTGGCCAGCCGAGAAGTTGCATCATGGCTGGGGATGGACGAGAATGCGATCAATGGTCAGAACCTGGCAACATGGCGAGAACTGGCGGAGTTGCTGAGTGGCATGCCTGACCCATTGCCTGCTGCAGCCTTGCGAGCAGAAGATACGGGCACCATGCTTCAGCAACTCTCGCAGGCATCCGTACACGGTCGCGTCCTGCAATCGATCAGGCGAGAACTGCTGTCCAATTATCAGGAGCGTGTGCTGGAGATGGATGTTCAGTCTGCTCTGGCAGCATGGCGGCAAGCCAGCCTGCAGTGGTTCCTGCCGAAGCTGTTGAAGCAGAACCGGATCTTCAAGCTGCTAAAGGCCCATGCTCAACCAACAGGCACATTAACCAGGGACCGGACAGAAGCGACGCTCACGAGGATCGAGAAGTATCAGGAAGCGAAGACTTCCTTGGCCGGGTTGGAACCGCAGATTCAGGCTCCACTTGGCGCGCTGTGGCAAGAACTGAACACCGATTGGAATGCCGTCGAACAGGTGACAGGTTGGATCAGGAAGTTTCAGGAGACTGTGAGCCGCTTGCATCATGAGTTCGAACAGGTGAAGCAGGTGAGACAGCGGTTGGCCTCAGCATTGGAGCAGGGGGCTCCCGCCTATCGGGCACGTAATCAGCACCTGTTGGAGAGATTTCTGAACGCCTGTGAAGCGTTTAAGGAGATTGAACTGTCGTTGGCCGAATATCTGATGATAGATTTTGTAACGATGGATCGTCAGCTTGGCGAAGCAAGTTCGTGGTTTGATGTCCGCGAGAGCAAGGTCCAGGGATGGCGGCAACACCTTGATCAGCTGCGTGACTGGTGCGGCTGGATTCATCAGCGCAACCAGGCTATGGAAACGGGCCTTGATCCGCTGATCTCCGCCTGTGAGGAAGGAGAACTGAAGCATGAAGAGATCGCCCCTGCCTTCGAGAGAGGGTTGTGGATGGCCATCATCCAGTACATCATGGATACGGACAAGAGACTGGCCACGTTCTCGGGAAATGTATTCGAAGAGAAGATCCGCTCCTTCCAGGAGTTGATGGATCGTTATGAGCGGCTCGTGCGGCTGGAGATTATATCCCGCTTGTCGGCGAATGTACCACCGATGCAGCAACAGGCAGCTGCCAGCTCTGAGATGGGTATCTTGCTCAGAGCGATCAAGGGGGGAGGCCGAGGCCTGTCCTTGCGCAAGTTGTTCGAACAGATCCCTACTCTGCTGACCAGGTTATGCCCCTGCCTGCTGATGAGCCCTATGTCGGTTGCACAGTATCTTGATCCCAGGTACGCACCGTTCGATCTGGTCGTGTTCGATGAGGCGTCCCAGCTTCCTACGAGCGAAGCGGTAGGGGCGATGGCGCGCGGTCATAACGTCATCGTCGTCGGGGATCCGAAACAGCTGCCACCGACCAGTTTCTTCACGAATACCTCAACCGGCGAGATCGATTATGACCTGACGGAAGATCTGGAGAGCATCCTCGACGACTGTCTGGCGCTTGGCATGCCGCAGGAGCACCTGCTGTGGCATTATCGCAGCCGTCACGAGAGCCTGATCGCCTTCAGTAATCTGCGCTTCTATGAGAATAAATTGCTCACCTTCCCATCCCCATACGAGCGTAACTCCCAGGTGAAGTGGCACTATGTGGACGGGTACTACGATCGCGGCAATTCCAAGCAAAATCGTGCGGAAGCCCAACAGGTTGTAGCGGAGATCATGCGCAGATTGCGCGATCCGGAACTCAGGAAACTGAGCATCGGAGTAGTCACGTTCAATTCGATGCAGCAGACTTTGATCGAAGATCTGCTGGATCAAGCCTATCGTGAACATCCGGAACTTGAAGAAGTTGCGATGAAGATGTACGAACCGATCTTTGTGAAGAATCTGGAGAATGTTCAAGGGGATGAGCGTGATGTAATCATGTTCTCGATCGGCTATGGCCCGGATGCAAGCGGCAAGGTCACCTTGAACTTCGGACCTTTGAATCGGGATGGAGGTTGGCGAAGATTAAACGTCGCGGTATCCAGAGCCCGTTATGAGATGCATGTTTTCAGCTCGCTCAGATCGGATCATCTGGATGTGACCCGTACTCGCGCCGAAGGGGTGGGTGCTCTGCGTTCTTTCCTTGAATATGCGGAGAAAGGGATCGCCGCGTTGTATGTGGAAGCGCAGCATTCAGATGCTCCTGTGATCGGTATAGAAGGGCAGATTGCTGAGGGCTTACAGAGATTGGGATACAAAACCGATCTGCATGTGGGCGCATCGGGCTATCGAATCGACCTCGCGGTGGTTGATCCTGCCAATCCTGATCAATATCTCCTGGCTGTTCTGTGTGATGGGGAGATGTACAGAAAAGGTCGAACCGCCAGGGATCGCGAATTGCTCCGCGAACAGGTTCTGCGCAAGTTGGGCTGGCATATCCATCGCGTGTGGTCCATCGATTGGCTGGATCAACCTGACAAGGAACTTCAGCGAATCCAACAGGTCATTGAAGCTATCCTGAGCGGAACGGAATCGGACAGAGAACTGGAACAGGAACCTGCATACTCGGATGAGGTTCAGCATGCACAGGCGAGGGCAGAAGAGACCGATATCTCCCAAGAAGCCGCAGAGATCAATATTCAATTTCAGCAGGTTGATAGGCCGACAACTGCCGCTTCGCGGACTGTTTATACCCCCGTTCAGCTCGGCCGTCTGGCGTGGTCGGGCGAAGATTTCCTGAATCCGGTCCATCGCTCGGTCGTTGAGAATCAGATCAGGAAGGTCATCGAAGGGGAGGGGCCGATCAGCAGGCAATTGTTGCTGCGTCGCATCCTGCCAGCCTGGGGGATCGCCCGTTCCGGAACGCGCATCGATCAATATGTGACCAGCGTAATTAAAAGGATCAAGCCGAAGAAGACGGTATGGGATGGCAAAGAATATTACTGGCCTGAACATCTCGATCCGAGAGAGTATCCGTGGTATCGAATCGCCGAGAATGATGCGGATCGCAGAAACGCTGAGGAATTACCACCAGAAGAGATCGCCAATGCCGTGAAGGATGTCCTGTTTGCCCAAGGAAGCCTGTCAGTGGATGAACTGGTTCGTGAAACGGTGAGATTATTGGGATATTCACGAACCGGGAATGCCTTGGACAAGATGGTGAGGATGGGAATTCAGGCAGCTATTCATCGGGGATACATCGAGGTTCGCGAGGACCGGGCGATCTATAAGCCGACATTTCAACGATCCATATAGGACGAAGAACGCCTGCAGGTGAATGTCCTGCAGGCGTTCTTTCGAACTCTCCGAATAACGGGCAGAAGAACAGGGACGGATGTCGAACTTTGGTGATCTATGTTACTATATAGTCCGGCAACCCATGTTACAATATGGACTGCAATCATACGTAATCGATCAATCATGGCAGAGGAGTCATCGCTTATGACGATCAATAAACCGCAGCAAATAGCCGCACTGACCGCAGAAATCGGGGAGAACAAGGCCCGTTACCCGCTCGGAACGGTGCTGGTGCTGGGATTTCTGGCCGGCGCTTACATCGCGCTCGGCTTCCTGCTGGACATCCGTGTCATCGCAAGCGCACCGGCTGAATGGGGCAGCTTCACCAGCTTCCTCGGCGCCGCCGTCTTCCCGCTCGGCCTCATCCTCGTGTTGCTCGCCGGGGGCGAGCTGGCGACGGGCAACATGATGGCCGTCAGCCTCGCGCGCATCTCAGGACGCATCAGGACCGGAGCATGGCTGCGCAATCTGCTGCTGGTGACGCTGGGCAACTTCGTCGGCGCCCTGTTCGTTGCCTACATGTTCGGACATGTCGCCGGCTTGACGGCAGACGGTCCCTATCTCGAGAAGCTGGTGGCGATGGCCGGGCACAAGCTGGAGGACGGCTTCCTCGAGGCTTTCGTCTCCGGCATCGGCTGCAACTGGCTGGTCGCGTTGGCGGTGTGGCTGTGCTATGCCTCCGATTCGATGAGCGGCAAGGTCCTCGGCATCTGGTTCCCGACGATGGCCTTCGTGGCGATCGGCTTTCAGCACGTGGTCGCCAACATGTTCCTCATCCCGGCCGCGATCTTCGAAGGCCACTACAGCTGGGGCGATTACTTCGTCAACTTCGTCCCCGTCTGGCTGGGCAATCTGACCGGAGGCGCCATCTTCGTCGGCCTCGCTTACTGGGCCGCGTATCTTCGGGATACCTCTTCCCGCGCTCCCGCGCGCGAGGAAGCGGCGGCTCCGCCCACGCCGCCGGCTCAACCGGTCACCGTGAACGCCGAGATGCAGGCGAACAGCCAGCTGTGAGGTGAATGTTGTGCTCATGATCATCAGCCCTTCACAGCGCCGAGCGTGACGCCTTTCACGAAATATTTCTGCAGGAACGGATAGACGATGACGATCGGCAGAACGGACAGGAAGATCGCCGCCGTTCTGACCGACAGGCTGCTCGTTTCCTGCACGGCGCTCATATCGCCCAACGTGGCGGCCATCTCCATCTGCACGACCATATCGCGCAGGAAGGTCTGCAGCACCTGCAGCTCCTGCCTGTTGATGTAGATGATCGCGTCCATGTATGTGTTCCAGTGCATGACGGCGATGAACAGGCCGATCGTGGCGACGGAAGCCAGGGAGAGCGGCAGGTAGATGCGAATGAAGATGACGAGGTCATTGGCCCCGTCGATCTTTGCTGATTCCTCGAGATCGGTCGGAACATTTTCGAAGAAGGAACGCAGCAGGATGACGTTCCAGGTGCTGATCGCCGTCGGGATGACGAGCGCCCAGATCGTGTCGATCAGGCCGGTCGCCCGCACGATGAGATAGGTCGGGATGATCCCGCCGTTAAACAGCATCGTGATGATGATGTAGATGATGAAGAAACGCCGCCCGGGCAGATACTGCTTGGAGATCGAATAGGCGAAGGTCAGCTGCAGCGCGAGATTGATCAGGACGCCGAGCGTCGTCCGCAGGATCGTATTGGTGAATGCCGTGATGAACTGCGCATTGGAGATGATGAGCTCATACGTATACAGGCTGAAGCCGCGCGGCCACAGGATCAGCTTGCCCTCCTGCACCAGCTTCGGATCGCTGACGGATACCATGATCACGTAATAGAAAGGGATAAAGGTCAGGATCGCAAAGACCGTGAGGATCGTGCCGATCGAGAAGCTGCCGATATTGAAGCGTCTGGACAATGTCCGAACCTCCTTCCTTGCTCACCATATCGAGACATCGCTGAACCGTCTGGCGATGTGGTTCGCGGTGACGATCAGGATCAGGCCGATGAACGACTGGAAGAATCCGATGGCGGTGGTCAGGCTGAACTGCGCGCCTTGCAGACCGATCCGGTAGATGTAGGTGCTGAGCACATCTCCAACGTCATACACCGTCGGATTGTACAGGATGAAGATCTGCTCGAAGCCATAGTCCAGCATCGTGCCGATCTTCAGGATGAACAGCAGGATGATCGTGTTGCGGATGCCGGGCAGGGTGATGTGGAACAGCTTCTGCCAGCGGGTGGCGCCGTCGATCGTGGCGGCCTCGTACTGCTCGGGATCGATCGTGGTGAGCGCCGCCAGGTAGATGATGGCTCCCCAGCCCGTCTCCTTCAGGATGTGCGAGGTGATGACGATCGTCCGGAAATAGGCCGACTCCGCCATGAAGTGGATGGGAGCGAGTCCGAACAGCTCCCGGATCTGGTTCACCAGGCCGTCGTTCGGCGACAGCAGCTGGATGACGATCCCGCCGAATACGACCCAGGAGAGGAAATGCGGGAAGTATACGACGGTCTGGATCGTCCGTTTGAACAGCATGTGGCGCATCTCGTTGAGCAGCAGCGCCAGAATGAGCGGCATCGGGAACGCGAACAGGAGCTCATAGATATTCAGCAACAGGGTGTTGCGCACGATGCGGTAGAAGTCCGGATAGGAAAACAGAAACTCAAAATGCTTCCACCCCACCCATGGACTCCCCCATATTCCCTTCATGAAGTTAAAGTTCTTGAATGCGATGATCAATCCATACATCGGCATGTACCGGTACACCAGGTACCAGATGAAGCCAGGGAGCAGGAGCAGATACAGATAGCGATACTTCCATATCACCTTCCACAGTCTGGTGCGTCGCTTGCCAGGTGCGAGCATCGGCTGCCATGCTTGCGCTTCGCTCTTCATATGCTCATCCCCATTCGATGGTCTCTTTATACCTATTAATCTTAGAGAACCGCCCCTGCATCGCCGGGGGAACTTCGGCGGTCAGCGCTCTGCACGCCTGGTTCGGCAATCTGCTGTCCGGCGTGATGAAGTTCGCGATCGAGCAGCGGATCGATCTGAACAAGCATATGAAGGAGGATGTGTTCTTCCGGCTGTACAGCTACGAATTCATCGAGGACAAGAAGCGATATCTGCTCGATGTATGCCGGGTCATCATCTCGGAGCTGCATACCGATCAGTCCCGCAAGAACGAGACGGCCGAATGGATCATCGAGTACATCGGCAAGAACTATGACAAGCCGCTGTCCCTGGGGCTGCTCGCAGACAAGATCTCGATGAGTCCATCCTACCTGAGCGCGCTGATCAAGTCCCATCTTGGCATCGGATTCGTCGAGTATGTCAGCCAGCTGCGCATTCAGAAGGCGGTTCGCCTGCTCGAGGATGATACCCTGTCCGTGCAGGAGATCGCCGAGCAATGCGGCTACGACACCATCCATACGTTCATCCGCCAGTTCAAGAAGACGCACCGCATGCCGCCGAACGAGTATCGCAAGATCAGGAAACGCGAGCTGGGGAAGCAAGAAATTTTGTAAAGTAAAAATATACATCCCATTCCGATAAAAAATATACACTCCTGAAGAATTGTACATTGAGGATTGTGACGACTTGCCGAAAAATGAATGGTAATCCTGACGGTCGTTCCAAGGCATATGACAAGGCCCATGACCTTCAGGGCAAGAATCTGTGAAACAGGAGTGTGATAACTTGATGGGGTACCTTAAACGGAGAAGAAGCTGGTTCGTGATCCTGCTGGCCGCACTGCTCGTCTTTGCCGGCTGCAGCGGCGGGTCCGGAACGAGCGGCACGACGAATCAGACGGGAGGAACGGGCTCGTCCGGCTCCGGTTCTTCCGGCGGTTCAGGTTCGGGTTCAGGAGGCTCGCAGGGCAACGCGGATCAGGCGAAGGAAATCAAAACCTACCGCGTCTTGTTCGACTACAACGTGGATACGAAAGGAATGTCCCTGACAGACAACGAATACGTGGACTTCCTGCAGGAGAAGACCGGCGTTCGCATCCAGATCGAATCGCCGGGCAGCAGCGGCTATATGGAAAAGCTCAACATCCTGATGGCTTCGGGCGACTACCCGGACGCCTTCATGGTGACGGCCGGCAACAAGAACACCTTGATGAAGTACGGCGCTGACGGCATGCTGGTGGATCTTAGGCCGTATATCGACAGCGGCAAGTATCCGAACTTCAGCAAGATTCCGGAGGAAGCCTGGCTGTCGGTCACCGATGAGGAAGGCCATGTCTGGGGCTTCCCTTATCACCGCCATGATGCTTATAATCAGGTTGTGTATATCAACAAGACATGGCTGGATGCGCTGAATCTTCAGATCCCGAGAACGATCGAGGAATTCTACGAAGTGATGAAGGCGTTTACGGAGCGGGATCCGGATGGCAATGGCCAGCATGACACGTTCGGCTTGCTCGGGAACAGCGACCTGTCCTACGGAGGGCGCATCTTCAAGGCGGCATTTGACGCGGAAACTTACAAGTATGTGGATGGCGAGCTGCTGCCGCCGGAGCTGACCGAGGAATACAAGCAGTACCTGATCTTCATGAACAAGCTCATCCAGGAGAATATCCTCGATCCGGAATGGCCGACCACGAACAGCACGATCTTCAGGGAGAAGGTCAATACGCTCAAGTACGGCGTGTTTAACGGATTCTGGCACTTCCAATCGAATCTGGAGTTCGCCGACGGCGTCTTCGATCACTATATCGCGATCGAGCTGCCGCTCAGACCGAACGGCGAGAAGTCGAAATTCTCCTTCAATACGCTCAGCCGTCACTTCATCGGCATCCCGATCACGACCAAGGATGTGGATGGCCTCATGGCCTTCTTCGATTGGGTGTTGTCCGATGAGGGCACGCGCTATGTCTACCTGGGCATCGAGGACTTCAACTACACGATGAAGGACGGCAAGCCGGAGCTCACCGGCAATACGCGCGCCTCGCTGCACTGGGCATTCTCGCTCGTCAAGCACGGTCAGCTGACAGAAGATGTGAAGACCTATATCCGTACCGAGTACGCGGATCACGTCGTGGCCAATCTGGAGCTGGCGAACAACATGGGCGTGCTGGATGAGATCGCCACCGCGCTGCCGTTCAACCCGGATCTGGCGGCGTACAATCTGGACTCGATCCGCGATGAATACACGAGCAAGTCGATCCTGAGCCGGGAAGATATCCATCAGACCTGGTCCGATTATGTGAAACGCTACCGTTCGTCCGGCGGTGACAAGGCCATCAGGTTCTGGACGGACTGGTATCATTCGATACAATAGAGTGAGCAGATATCACGGTGAATCCATCATGATCGGGAGGAGTCGGTCGTTATGATCACAGTTATGGAGGAGACGTTCCAGGATTTCCCGTTGGGTCCGTTCCCTTATGACATCAAGCATTCTGCCGCAGGAGAGTATCATTACTATCCGCCGCAGGGGTATACCGGCAGCTGGTATGACCCGATCGTCTATCACGGCTGGCTCGGTCCTACATGGATCATCACGGAGCGCGATGCGATCCGCTACATGGAGCAGACCCGGCCGCAGCTTGCGATCCGGGAGGATATCTGGCCGACCCTGGTCGCGGGGGACACGAGTTGGCAGGACTATGTGGTCGAGGCGGTCGTCAGGCCGCTCTCGACCCGCTCCCACGTCGGGTTGCTGTTCCGCTATACGCACAGCCGCAAGGCATACTTCTTCGGTTTCGAGGGCGGCAAGGTCAGGATGATCCGGCGCTATCAGGATGAGTTTGTCGAGATCGGGTCAGCGCCCTATGCGTATGATACGGATCATGAATATCAGCTGAAGGTGGAATGCGTCGGCTCACGGCTCGTGGGCTATGTCGACGGCCGCGAGCTGATCAGCGTCGAGGACGATGCATACCCGGCAGGCAAGATCGGACTGACCGCACGCATGCCCGCGCAGTTTACGGATGTTCGCGTGTCGATGGAGGAGCAGGCGCACGCCGGGTGGCGGGAGCGGGTGAAGCGGGAGCAGGCCGAGCTTGCGCAGCTGAGGGCATCTTATCCGCAACCGAAGCTGTGGAAGCGGATCGATCTGCAGAACTTCGGGACGGCCAGGCAGATCCGGTTCGGGCATCTGCTCGGCACGAAGGAGCTGCAGATCGTGCTGGCCCAGCATCAGAAGCGAGGGCACAAGGACGCCTATGCGCATATCAGCTGCCTGACGGCGATCGATCTCGACGGGAATGTGCTGTGGCAGATCGGGGAGCCCAGCACCAACTTCGACCATGCGCTGCTGACCGCGGATC
Organism: uncultured Paenibacillaceae bacterium; assembly: GCA_937957685.1. Lineage (GTDB taxonomy): Bacteria > Bacillota > Bacilli > Paenibacillales > DA-C8 > Insulibacter. Next base: position 22,232 of record CALGAO010000092.1, on the reverse strand, counting down.
TGCCGCTGCAGGTGCATGATATCGATGGCGACGGGTTCGATGAAGTGATCACGGCGATCGACTTCAGGCTGATGATCCTGGACGGCAGGACGGGCGAGGTGAAGCGGTCGGTTCGCACGCCGCTGTCGGATGATCCCGACGATGTGCTGCACAGTGTGCCGTTCAGGCAATATGCCTTTGACCGGGTGAACGTCGACGCGATTCGCATCGCCAACTTCTCGGGCAAGGACCGGCCGACGGATATCATCATCAAGGACCGCTACAGCCGGGTATGGGTCTACAACAGCGACCTGCAGCTGATGTGGAAGTTCCGTGGTCGCAACACCGGCCACTTCCCGTACACAGCCGACGTGGATGGCGATGGCAGGGATGAGATGTTTGTGGGCTATCATCTGGTGGATCATGATGGCCGGCTGCTCTGGACCTTGCCGGTACCGACCGATCATACGGATGAGATTCTGATCGGGCGCTGGGATGTCTCCGAGCCGAGGCAGCAGATCTGCATCGTGTCCGGCGATGAGGGCATGATGATCGCCGATCTGGATGGCCGGTTGCTCGTCAAGCACAACATCGGCCACGCCCAGCGGATCAGCACGGGCAACTATCGCCCGGAGCTGGACGGTCTGGAGCTCTGCGCGACGACGTTCTGGGGCTACCAGGGGATCGTGTATCTGTTCGACTGCAAGGGCCGGTTGCTGCACGAGTTCGAGCCGACCTGCAACGGCAACGTGATCACGCCGGTCAACTGGACCGGCGATGGCCGCGACCTCATCCTGCTGAACGGCAATGTTCAGCACGGCGGGCTGATCGACGGCCATGGACGCCGTGTGGTCGTGTTCCCGGATGACGGGCATCCGGATCTGTGCGCCGAGGTGCTCAACCTGACGGGCGACGCCCGGGACGAGATCGTGCTGTGGGACAACAGGTGGATGTACATCTATACGCAAGACCGGCCGGCCGACGCGGAACATGTGGTGGTGCCGGAGAAGTACCCGCTGTACAACGCCTCCAACTACCGGGGCGAATTCCATTATCCGAAGAGATGAGCGATGTGTTGATGAATTCCCCCTGGAGTTGCGCCGATGCGCGACTTCCAGGGGGATTTTTATGGAGCAGCGCTGAAGTATGAGGTGATCGAAGCGCCGATGTGTGGGTTATGCAGGGGAACGGACGCTTGGCATGCGCTGGCACCTGGAACCGCACTGAGAGCCGAAAAAATCGTGTCTCAGTATGCGCATGTGCTGGAAGCCAGGCTGAGAACCGGAATCATCTTCTCTCAGCGTTCGGACATCTATCGTCCGCGAACCGATGGCAACCGTGAGGCGAATAATGGTACTATAGGGGATAGGAATATCTGGACCAAGCAGTTGGGAGGAAAAAAGATGCCACCTATTGTCAAAGCATTGTTGCCAGTTGTGGTTGTCGTTGTACTCATCGTTATCGCATTTAATGTACATACGCTGCTCGGCATCGGGCTGATCGTGGCCATCATCGGCTGGGGCGTATACGCCAACCGGGCGATCATCCACGCGACGCGCGGGAACATGGCATACAGCCGCGGGGATGAGGATGCGGCGCTAGCCTATATGGAGAAAGCCTACAGGACGAAGCGGGCCATGCCGCAGCATCTTAGCGGCTACGCCTTCCTGCTGAACAGGAAGGGCAAGCCGGAGGAAGCGGAGCGGATCCTCAAGGAGGTGCTGTCGAAGCAGTTGCCTGATCCTGTACGCATCCAGGTCAGCGTGAATCTCGCAACCGCATACTATCTGCAGGGCAAGAAGGAGGAAGCCTGCGAGCTGCTGGAGCAGTTCTATCCGGAGTTCAAGAATACGCAGCTGTACGGCACGCTGGGCTATTACAAGCTGCTGCGCGGCGATAATCTGGAGGATGTGCTCAACTTCAATCTGGAAGCCTACGAATACAACAGCGATGACCTGACGATCCTGGACAACCTTGCCCAGAACTACTATTTCCTCGGACGTCTCGAAGAGGCTCGCGACATGTACGAGAAAGTGATGAGCAAGCAGCCGAAGAGCGCGGATCCTTACTATTTCTATGCGTTGACGCTGCAGAAACTGGGCCGGGAGGAAGAGGCTCGCGAGCAGATCGAGAAGGCGCTGCACCGGGATCTCGCTCTCGTCTCGCCGCTCACCAAGGCTGAGATCCGGGAACTGGCGAAGCAGCTGGGCGCAAGCCCGGATGATGAGGTTGAATCGGAATGATGTAGGGGGATTGACATGTTCTGGCAGGCAGTGGTCGCGCAGGTGTTGTCTCGGACGATGATGGCGGCCAGTTGCCGGTATTTTGAGAGCTGTTGCAGCCTGTAAAGGCAGGCAGCGGACCGTGCGTATTCGTTTGGGCGATGATGCACGGCCTGCTGGCCACTCGAGGGCTGATGCAGCCTGTAAAGGCAGGCAGCGGACCAAGCGCACCCGTCTCGGACGACGATGCGCTGTTGCTGCCCGTTCGCTTGAGCATACTTGAAAGGCAATGAATGGACAGGAGCAGTGCTGGCATGATACGTCGCTTTTTTCGCTTTTATGCGCCTTACAAGGGCTTGTTTCTGCTGGATTTCAGCTGCGCGATCATCTCGGGTCTGCTGGAGCTGGCCTTCCCGATCGCGGTAAACTGGTTCATCGACGACCTCCTGCCGAGCAGCGACTGGGGCTTCATCATCTGGGCTTCGATAGGGTTGCTCGCACTGTACATACTCAACACGATACTTATGTATATCGTCACCTACTGGGGACATATGCTCGGCATCAACATCGAGACCGACATGCGGCGCCAGCTGTTCTCCCATATCCAGAAGCTGAGCTTCCGCTTCTTCGACAACACGAAGACGGGGCATCTAATCGGACGGCTGACCAACGATATGAACATGATCGGTGAGATGGCGCATCACGGGCCGGAGGATCTGTTTATCGCGGTGATGACGCTGGTAGGGGCCTTTGCCCTGATGATGGTCACCAACTGGAAGCTGGCGATCCTGACGTTCGTGATCGTGCCGCTCATCATCTGGGTGGTCGTATACTTTAACCGGAAGATGACGAACGCCATCCACCAGCTGTACCGGGATATCGGCGATTTCAACGCCAGGGTGGAGGACAATGTGGGCGGCATTCGCGTCGTCAAGGCATTCTCCAACGAGGCTTATGAGGAGAAGAAGTTCGCGGAGAACAACAACCGGTTCCGTCTGACGAAGCTGAGGTCATACAATCTGATCGCGAAGAACAGCTCGATCAGCTATATGATGATGCGGTTCGTGACGCTGTTCGTGATGGTGTGCGGCACCTGGTTCGTGATCCAGGGCGAGCTGACATACGGCGAGTTCGTCGGCTTCCTGCTGTTGACGAATGTGTTCTTCCGGCCGATCGAGAAGATCAACGCGATCGTGGAGAGCTATCCCCAGGGCTTCGCTGGCTTCAGACGGTTCGTGGAGCTGATGGATACGGCACCGGATGTGGCGGATGCGCCGGATGCGGTGGAACTGAAGGAGTTCCGCGAGGACATCGTGTTCGACCGCGTGTCGTTCAGCTATGAAGGGGAGCGGCAGATCCTGCGCGACATCAGCCTCGTCATCCGCAAGGGCGAGACGGTGGCCTTCGTCGGGCCGTCGGGAGCGGGCAAGACGACGATCTGCAGCCTGCTGCCGCGTTTCTACGACGTGGACAACGGGGAGATCCGCATCGACGGCATCGATATCCGCCGCTACACGCAGGAGTCGCTGCGCAGGCAGATCGGCATCGTGCAGCAGGACGTGTTCCTGTTCAACGGCACGATCCGCGAGAACATCATGTACGGCAAGCTGGACGCCACGGAGGAAGAGGTGTGGGAGGCGGCCAGACGCGCCAGGCTGGAGGAGATGATCCTGGCCCAGCCGGAGGGCCTGGACACGATCATCGGCGAGCGCGGCGTGAAGCTGTCCGGCGGGCAGAAACAGCGGCTCGCGATCGCGCGGATGTTCCTGAAGAATCCGCCGATCCTCATCCTCGACGAGGCGACGTCAGCGCTGGATACGGAGACGGAGCTGGCGATCCAGCAGTCGCTGGCTGAGCTGTCCGAGGGACGGACGACGCTGGTCATCGCCCACCGTCTGGCCACGATCAAGGATGCGGACCGGATCGTCGTCGTGACGGAGGACGGGATCGTCGAGCAAGGAAGGCACGAGGAGTTGCTCGCCGCAGGCGGCATCTACAGCCGCTTGCATCAGGCGCAGTTCGGGATGTGACATACAGGATACGGGGGATCGTTGCGCGAAGTGGCGTGACGATCCTTTTTTACGCCCAATAAATGTAATGTTATCTAACATAAAATTCTCTATCTTGAAAGTGAAATGAAAAATATCAAGCGAAATACTTTACGATTGACTATCAGTATCGCTCAGAAACTGGTGAATACGTCAAAGGAGGAGAAACCGTTGAAACATCGTCATGGGCTGTTGAAAAAAGGATTCTTGCTAGGTCTTGTTCTCTTTTTTATCTTCACTCCATTATCGGTATTGGCGCAAACGAACAGTGCCAATGCGATCACCAAGGAAGACTTCGCGAACCTGCTGGTGGAGGTCGCCGAGCTCGCAGGTGTGGACGCGCGGGCAATCTCGGGTGATTCATCTCCCCTGACGCGTGAGGTTGCAGCGCAGATGATTTAGGCGGTCATTGGCGTGGCTTCCGCGGCGGAACCTTTCGCCGATGTTCCGGATCACCATCCATTGGCTGGAGCCGTTGGTGCCGTCTACAAGTCCGGTATCATGATCGGATACAGCTCGAGCACATTTGGTTTCGGAGATGTGCTGACCTATGAACAAGCGGAACTGATCGTCTCCCGAATCTATGAATATCTCAAACCGTTTGAACTGTTCGAAGCGACGATCATGGAGATTCAGGCGGCGATGGATGCGGGCAAATTGACGGCCAAACAATTGGTGCAGATGTATCTGGACCGCATCGAAAAATACGACGATCAAGGCCCTGCGATAGGCGCGATCATCACGGTCAATCCGGACGCCCTGAAGATCGCGGAAGAGCTGGACAGGGAGCGGGCGGAGAAGGGTCCGCGCAGCCTGCTGCACGGCATTCCGATCATCGTCAAGGACAACTATGACACGGCAGATATGCCGACGACGGCCGGATGCACCTGTCTGAAAGATTCCATCCCGCCGGACGATGCTTACCAGGTTCAAAAATTAAAAGAAGCCGGAGCGATCATCCTCGCCAAAGCAAATCTGGCAGAATTCGCGTTCACATACCTGACCCACAGCTCTCTTGGTGGTCAGACGCTTAATCCGTATGATCTGACCAGATATCCCGGAGGTTCGAGCGGCGGAACGGGCGCTGCTCTGGCCGCGAACTTCGGTGTGGCCGGACTCGGGACGGATACGGGCGGTTCGATTCGGGTGCCTTCCTCCTTCAACAGTCTGGTCGGCATTCGTCCGACGATCGGCCTGACGAGCCGGGATGGCATCATCCCGCTCGCGCTGACGCAAGACGTGGGCGGACCGATGGCCAGAACCGTTGCCGATGCGGTGATCGTGCTGGAAGCCATCAGCGGTTATGACCCGGCGGATGTGGTGACGGCTCGCAGCGTGAAGGCCATTCCTGACAGCTATACGGAGTTCCTGAAAGAGGACGGCCTGCAAGGAAAGCGGATCGGCGTCATCCGCGCGCTGTTCGGCTCGAATCCGGAGGTTGTGTCCATCATGAACGCTGCGGTGGCAGATATGGAGAGATTGGGAGCGAAGGTCATCGATGTGGAAGTTCCGAATCTGGACGAGATTCTGCAATATCCGAGCTTGAGCGGCTGGGAATTCAAGTTCCAGTTGAATGAATACCTGGCAACGCTCGGAGACAGCGCGCCCTACAAATCCCTTGGCGAGATCCTGGCATCGGGCCAATATGACCCGTCCATCGAGTCTTCGCTCATCGCCAGAGAGGCAAGAGAAACACTCGATGCGGAGGAATACAAGGACATCGTGCTGTTCCGCACGAAACTGGCGCAGGAGTCGCTGCTGAAAGTCATGGCGGACTACGATCTGGACGCGCTCGTATACCCGACTTCCACCGAACCGCCGGCGAAGATCGGGGAGAATCAAAATGCGGGTGCAAACAACCGGTTGAGTCCGTTCTCCGGATTCCCTGCCATCACCGTGCCGGCCGGATTCACGACGGACGGCTTGCCGGTCGGCATCGAAATTCTCGGAAGAGCGTTCAGTGAGCCCGTTCTGATCGAGATCGCGTACTCTTACGAGCAAGGCACGCATCACCGGGTTCCTCCGAAATCGACGCCATAACCACATCACCAATCTCACAATCCAGTTGCGCATTCCGTTTGTTCATCGGTAATATCCCTTCGGAACAGCGAGCAAGCAATCGGAGTGGAGGGAACAAGCCGTTTCCGGTGCAAACCAGGGCAGAGGCGAAGGCGTTTGACGACGCCTTCGCCTCTTTCGTACACGACATGGGCAGCTTCCGCCCGATCCGTCATCTGTCCAGCCTCGCTCTCTCCGCATGTCCAAGCAAGAACAGGAAGGCGAACGCAGGGATGCGGATGATCGGTGCATGCTCCAACCTCCCGCAGTCTTCCGGATTTTTCGTAACTACGAGTGATGCAGTGGGCAGATCCGTTTGCCTTGACCATGCCACGATGGCTTCCGACTCTTTCATCTTCGGCTGTTCTCGATACTTGACCTCCGTGAGGATCCGGGCATTCGGCATGAGGACGACGATATCGATCTCTTTCTGTGAACCGGAGTCTCTGTAGTAGCCGATTCTGGGGTTGAAGTTACTGTAATAGGATTTGATATGCTTGAAGACAGCTGATTCCACGAGCATGCCCATCTGTTCCGCATCCTGCAACACTTCTTCTCCTTGCAGCAAGACAGCATTTCTGATCGCCGCATCTGCGAGGTAAACTTTCGGCCTGGCGGCCAGGATCTTCTTGCCGGTGATGCCCACCGGATAGGAAGTATAGATCAGATTGGCAAGCTCCAGAAATTGCATATACTTGATCACGGTAGGTCGAGTGATCTCCATATGCTGAGCGATCGTTGCGATTTCGATGATGTGGCCGGTCGTCATGCATAGATAAAGAAAGATTCGCTCCAGCTCATCGATATGACGCACATTGAACAGGGATACCATGTCTCTCTTCAGGACTTTATCTACGACATCCTCACGGATCACCCTCTGCGCATAGGATACATCATCAGACTGTGCGATCTCGGGGAAGCCTCCGATCAACAGATAGCGATGAAAGTGACGCTCGAGCGGCAACAGACTGCTTAACAACTGTTGAAGCTGCCTGCTGTCCAGTCGGGTTAAGGCTATGGGATCGAAACGATCATCCAGGGATGGGATCGCGATCCCCTTCAGCTCCAGATATTCGTAGAAGGACAAAGTCGGAATACGAACCTGCACCCATCTGCCAACTCCGCTCTCCGTCATCTTCTCGTTAAGCATAGGGCTGGCTGAACCTGTCGCCATAATGCGGTAGGCGGGGGAATGGTCGTAGATCGTTTTGAGCCATGCATCCCAATCCTTCGCATATTGGATCTCATCAAGAAACAGACAGATATGCTCATCAGCGGCGATATTGTTGACAAAGACCCTGAGGATATGGTCCATCTCCGACATCTTCAACATGGGATGATCAAAGGATACATAGAGAATATTCCGCGCCGGGATGCTGGCTGACAGGAGATGCTCGATGGTTTGATACATGATCGTGGATTTTCCTACCCGTCTGGGCCCGGACAGGATGACGTGCCTGCGAATCGTCGCGTGTTCGAAGCTTTGCAAGGCCTCATAATAAGCGAAACGCTTGACGGGCCGGGTGAGACTGTCCGGTACCTTGCCAGTCGCCCACCATGGATTAAATCCCCGCAGAACCTGCAGGATCCGCTCGTCTGTAATCAATTGCATCATCAAGCCACCCCCTCGATTAAGTCAAGTATAATTATTTACAACAAAAGTGTAAAGTATACTTATCATATATCTGACATAAGTGTAAATATGAATGATGAAATTGATTGGAACCGAATGTGTCCCGTTAAGTTGCGTTGTCATCTTGTCATCTGCGATCATGTCCTGGACAGTATCCGATCATGAACCTGCGGGATTCCCGCATCAGCTTCGCCTGCGGCTATTTAGTTCTGGTCGCCGGGATACGGAGCACCAAAATAGTCGTGATAGTGTTAACAACATGTCTGAAATGTGGTAGTATCGGAACGAGCCGAATCGTTAGTATGGAGATAGACATATATACAGAGGAGGTAATGTTCCATTATGTCACGGGATATACGCGCCATCGTCGCGCAAATGACACTGGAAGAGAAAGCAGGCATGTGTTCGGGTCTGGATTTCTGGCATCTGAAGGGAGTCGAGCGGCTCGGCATCCCGTCTATCATGGTGACTGACGGACCGCACGGGCTGCGCAAGCAGGATATGTCCGCAGACCACCTGGGTCTCTTCGACAGCGTGCCGGCCACCTGCTTCCCTTCCGCCGCAGGGCTGGCCAGCTCATGGAATCGCGATCTGATCCGCGAGGTCGGTGTCGCTCTTGGAGAGGAATGCCAGGCGGAGGATGTGGCCGTGCTGCTCGGACCTGGCGCCAACATCAAGCGATCGCCGCTGTGCGGGCGCAACTTTGAGTATTTCTCGGAGGATCCTTACCTGTCCACGGAGATGGCGGCCAGCCATATCCAGGGCGTGCAGAGCCAGGGCGTGGGCACGTCGCTCAAGCACTTCGCCGTCAACAACCAGGAGCATCGCCGGATGTCCGTTGACGCGGTCGTAGACGAACGAACGCTGCGCGAGATCTATCTGGCCAGCTTTGAAGGCGCTGTCAAGAAAGGCAAGCCATGGACGGTCATGTGCTCGTACAACAGGGTCAACGGCACCTATGCCTCGAAGAACAGTCGTCTGCTCACCGAGATCCTGAGGGAGGAATGGGGATATGAGGGCTTCGTCGTGTCCGACTGGGGCGCCGTGGATCAGATCGTGGAGTCGCTCGCTGCCGGACTGGACCTGGAGATGCCGTCAACCTTCGGGCAAGGCGAGCGGAAACTGATCGAAGCCGTGAAGAACGGTACCCTGCCGGAAGAGGTGCTGGATGAGGCTGTGGCGCGCATCCTGACCATCATCTTCAAGGCGGTGGACGCGAAGCGGGCAAATGCCAGCTACGACAAGGCGGGGCATCATCGTCTGGCTCGCAAGGTCGCGGCGGAGAGCATGGTGCTGCTGAAGAATGACAACGCCGTGCTTCCGCTGAAGCAAGGGCAGAAGATCGCGGTGATCGGCGAGTTCGCGGTGAAGCCGAGATATCAGGGCGGAGGAAGCTCGCACGTGAAACCGACACAGCTCGACGAGCCGCTGGGAGAGCTGCGGAAGCTGGCCGGTGAAGGCACGGAGATCCGCTATGTGACCGGCTTCGAGATCGCGAAGGATACGCTGGATGAGGGGCAGCTCCGCGAGGCGCTCGATGCGGCGACCTGGGCGGATGTGGCGGTTATCTTCGCCGGACTGCCTGACCGGTATGAGTCCGAAGGCTATGACCGCACGCATATGAACCTCCCGGCGAACCAGAACGAATTGATCGAGGCGGTGGCAGGTGTTCAGAGCAAGGTGGCCGTTGTGCTGATGAACGGCTCGCCGATCGAGATGCCGTGGATCGACCGCGTCAGCTCCGTGCTGGAGGCTTATCTGGGCGGTCAGGCGGCGGGCGGAGCGATCGCCGACCTGCTGTTCGGCGCGGCGAACCCGAGCGGCAAGCTGGCGGAGACCTTCCCTCTGAAGCTGAGCGACAATCCTTCGTATCTGTTCTTCCCGGGCGAACAGGATCGCGTGGAATATCGCGAGGGCATCTTCGTCGGTTACCGATACTATGACACGAAGCAGGTGAAGCCGCTGTTCCCGTTCGGGCACGGGCTGAGCTATACGAGCTTCGAATATTCGGGTCTGACGGTGGACCGCAAGGAACTGAATGATACCGATACGCTGACCGTCACGGTTACGGTCAGGAATACGGGCTCGCTGACGGGCAAGGAGGTCGTTCAGCTGTACGTGTCCGACGTGCAGAGCACCGTCATCCGACCGGCCAAGGAGCTGAAGGAGTTCGCCAAGGTCGAGCTGCAGCCGGGCGAGCAGAAGACCGTCAGCTTCACATTGGATAAGCGGGCCTTCGCCTACTACAACACCGACATCGCCGATTGGCATGTGGAGTCGGGCGAATACCGGATCATGATCGGCAGGTCTTCGGCAGATATCGTGCTGGAGGAAACGGTGGTGGTCCATTCGACCGTCAAGCTGCCGGTCCGTTACCATCGCAACTCGCTGGTGGGCGACCTGATGCAGGACCCGAACGCGGCCCAGGTGATGCAGATGTTCGTGCAGAACCTGCAAAACACCTTCGGCGGCGGTGAATCCGAGGCGCATCAGGAACAGAGCGAGATGTTCGCCGCGATGATGAAATACATGCCGCTCCGCGCCATCGTGGGCTTCAGCAGGGGAGCCTTCACGGACGAGATGCTGGATCAGCTGCTGGCACAATTGAATCAGGCCTCCGCTTGAGATGGATGGAGAATATCGGACCGTCTGTGGTTATGCCACAGGCGGCCTTTTTGTGATGTGCGGAGAAAGTCGTTATTGGGCTAAGCAACTGGTCGGAATATTGATAGAGCGACGAACCGGGAGCAGGTAATATGAGAGGTACAGACATGGAAAGGATGATCGAAATGGCGCTACAGACACAACCGGATTCAGGTCAGCTTGCAGTCGCCGCCACATCAAAGAGGTTCGTACGTTTTCGCAAATACCTGCCGCTCACCCTGATGGTCATACCGGGGCTTCTCTATCTGATGATCAATAATTATCTGCCGATGGCTGGCCTGGTCATCGCATTCAAGGAAATCAACTTCGCGAAAGGCATATTGGCCAGCGACTGGGTCGGGTGGAAGAATTTCGAGTATCTGTTCGCCACATCGGACGCCTATATCATCACTCGCAACACGATCCTGTACAACGCCGCATGGATCGTGCTGGGGACGATGCTGGCGATCTTCCTGGCCATCATGTTGAACGAAGTGAAGCAGAAGCTGTTCGCCCGATTCTATCAGAGCGTCATCGTGTTGCCGCATCTGATCTCGATCGTCATTGTGGCGTATCTCGTCTATGCGGCTTTGAGTCTGGAGACCGGGTTTATCAATAAGAGCATCCTCCCTTTATTCGGGATGGACGATATCATGTTTTATTTTGAACCGAAGTATTGGCCGTTTATCTTGACCGCTGTTCACTTGTGGAAAGGGCTTGGTTTCTCCGTGGTCGTCTACTTCGCCGCCATCATCGGCATCGATGAAGAGTACTACGAAGCCGCCAGGCTGGACGGAGCCACGAAGTGGCAACAGATACGCGGCATCACCCTTCCGCTGATCAGCCCGGTCATCATCATGCTGACCCTGCTGGCGGTTGGCAGGATCTTCTACTCCGACTTCGGCCTGTTCTATCAGGTGCCGATGAACTCCGGTCCGCTGTATGAGACGACGAATGTCATCGATACGTATGTGTACCGAGGACTGCTTGGACTGGGAGATATCGGGATGTCGGCGGCGGCCGGATTCTATCAGTCGATCGTCGGCTTCATCCTGGTACTGACCGCCAACTTCATCGTCCGCAAGATCGACAGAGACAACGCCTTGTTCTGAGGGGGAAGAGAGCATGTTCAGAGAAAACAGGGTCTGGCAAACGGCCGCACATATCATCTATATCCTACTCACGATTGCTTGCATCGCACCCTTTGTCCTCCTGATATCGTCATCCCTGACGGATGAAGCGGTCATCCTGAAGAGCGGATACTCGTTCTTCCCCAAGGAATTCAGCCTGGATGCCTACCGCTATCTGCTTACCGGCGGGGAGAGCATCGCCAGGGCGTATGGCATCACGGTGTTTGTGACGGTCTTCGGCACCGCCACCGGTCTGTTGATGTCGGCGATGCTGGCCTATCCATTATCTCGGAGAGATTATCCGGCGAGGAATATCCTGTTGTTTCTGGTCGTGATCACCCTGCTGTTCAACGGGGGATTGGTCCCAACCTATCTCGTCTACACGCAACTGCTCAATCTGAAAAATACGATCTGGGCGCTCATCGTCCCGGGTTTGCTGATGAACGGCTTCAACGTGATGCTCATCCAGACTTTCTTCCGCACCTCGATTCCGTCCGCGGTCATCGAATCGGCGAGCATCGATGGAGCAGGTGAGTTCCGGATCTTCTGGACGATCGTCCTGCGTCTGTCGACCCCGGTATTGGCCACAGTTGGACTGTTTCAGACGCTGATGTATTGGAACGACTGGATGAATGGTACCGTCTATCTGACCAATACGAAGCTCTATGGCATCCAGAACGTGTTGAACCGGATCCTGTCAGACGCGCAATTCCTGGCCAGCTCCAGCTTTGGAGCCAATTCCAACGTCCTGGCCTCCGCCAGCCCGCCGCTCGAAACTGTCAAGATGGCGATCGCGGTGATCGGGGTGTTGCCGGTCCTGATCGTTTATCCATTCTGCCAGAAGTACTTCGTCAAAGGTATAGCGCTGGGCGCTGTAAAAGGGTAAACTGGGTCTATCGCACGAGTGGCGACATATACGCATATCCCCATCTATGCCGTAGCATGGATGGGGTTTTCCTACATGTGGGCAAGGAGTGAGATAAGGCAGTGAAATCGTTGCGTCGCGGTTGGTCACCGGGCTCACTGAAGGTCAAGCTTGTCGGAGGCGTCCTTTTTCTGACCGTCCCTTTGATTCTGGTCATGATCATCGGCAGCAACTATGCGATCGGGGTTGTGCGCACACAGGTCAGCGAATCCTACAGAAACATGATGGCCTTGTATGTGAATCAGCTCGATGCCGATCTGGAGAAGGTGGACAAGTATCTCAATGGTCTGATCGGCAGCGGGATGGACCTGTTCGCGGTCAATCAGGCTTCGAATGAGAATGACTATTATCGTGCGAAAATATCGCTGTTCATCGAGCTGAAGGAGCATCAGCTGATCTACCCTTCGATTCACGCTTTCTTCATGTATGCGAGCAAATGGGATGACTTTATGCCGGTCTATAAGGAAGTGGAGAATGCGGAACAGGCGCTGGAGCTTCAGCGATATATCGTGGACTATATCCGTTCTGCCCAGGATCAGAAGATCTTTTTCAGCAACCGATGGGATGTGCATGAGGTGAACGGCGCCTACTACATCATCCACATGATCAAGGCGGATGACGTCTATATCGGTGCCTGGCAACGAGCCGATGCGCTGATCATGCCGCTTAATCTCATCCGTTTCGGTGACAAGGGAGGCTCTTTGCTGGTGACGTTGGATGGAGCTCCGATGACCAACTTTGATCTGGTGAGATCCAACGCGATAGAGATCCCTCCTGTATTGGAGAGTTACCAGCTGGTTGGAAAGGATGAGCGATTTCTGCTGGTCGGGGAGGCTTCGAGCAAGGCGAATTTCAGGCTGATCGCGGTGATTCCCGATGAACAGATCCTGCAGAACCTTCCGACTTTCTTCCGGGTGGCCACCCTGGCGCCTCTTGCCTCCATCGTGATCGTGCCGATCGGGCTCTATTTCCTTCGCAAGGTGGTGCTCCTGCCGATCAATCGGCTCGTGCAGGCGATGAAGCTGATTCGGGAAGGGAATCTGCAAGCCCGTATTGACGATGCCAGAGTGTCGGACGAGTTTGCCATCATGAATCAGACCTTCAACAGCATGATGAGCCAGATTCAGAATCTGACCATCAATGTCTATGAAGAAAAGCTGAACAAGCAGCGAGAAGAACTGCAGCGCATGCAGCTGCAGATGAATCCGCATTTCTTCCTGAATTCCCTGAACATTATCTATCATCTGGCCAAAGTGAAGGATTACGACCTGATCAAGGAGATGTCACAAGGCCTGATTCGCTATTTCCGCTTCATGTTCCGCAGCAATCTGACCTTCGTGCGGCTTCAGGAAGAGGTCGAGCACACGACCAACTATCTCCGCATACAGGAGCTTCGGTTTCCCGGACAATTCCACTATCAGATCATGATTCCCGAGTATATGTCGGGAGAACTTGTGCCGCCGCTGATCATCCATACGTTCGTGGAGAATACGATCAAGCATGCGGTCACGCTGGATCGACCGATCGAGCTGTCCATTCGGGCGGATATTGGGGAAGTGAACCAGGCCCCTTATCTGATCATCGACATCGAGGATACGGGAGATGGGTTCGCGGAGGAGATCCTGTCGAAGCTGCAGGCCGGACACACGCTGGTGACGGAACAGGGCGAACATATCGGCATCTGGAACGTGCAGCGCAGACTGAAGCTGTTGTACGGAGAACGCGCCAGTGTGCGATTCTCCAATCGCATGCCCCATGGCGCTTCGGTTCGAATCTTGCTGCCTGCACAAGCGGTGGGTGGAGATGCACAGCCAGGAGGAGGGAACGAGGATGTACAACCTGCTGATCGTGGATGATGAGATTCATATCGTCAAAGGCCTGGTGGCCGATCTGGATAAAGAGAAGCTGGAAATCGCCGACATCTATCAGGCCTACAACATCAGACAAGCCAGGGATGTCCTCATGAAGCACAAGGTGGACATCATGCTGTGCGATATCGAGATGCCGCAAGGGACGGGTCTGGAGCTGCTGGAATGGACCAATACCCATGCTCCGCATGTACAGACGATCATCCTGACCAGTCATGCCGACTTCCGTTATGCGAGACAGGCGATGAAGCTCGGAAGCATCGACTATCTGCTGAAGCCGGTGCCTGAGGAAGAACTCGAACAGGCGATCGGCAAAGCCAGGGCGAGGTTGAGACAATCCAGTAAGGTGCATGAGCTGGAACGGTTATGGAGCTCCAACCGCCCATCGCTCATCGAGCTGTTCTGGACAGAACTGCTGCAGCAGAAAATCCCCTCCACGCCATCCGCCATTCGGAAGGAGCTGGAGGAACGGGACATGGCATTCTCCGAAAACATCCGCTACCTTCCGATTCTGATCAGCATCAGGCGGTGGCACAAGAATCTGTCTGTGCGCGATGAGAAGATCATGGAGTATGCGCTCAAAAAGACGGCGCTGGAGCTGATCGCCGGAGAAGACCAGGGCGCGACGATCATCACGCTGGATCGAGGAGCCTTGCTCTACATCATGCCTCTGGAATCCCAGGAGGATCAGGAGGATGCGGTGGAACGGATCTTTGCTGCCTGTCAATCTTATGTGGATAACTGCCATCGCTATTTCTACTGTGATCTGTCCTGTTATGTGGGAAGCATGGTGGAAATTCATGATATGCTTCATATGATGGCGAGGCTGCGCGCTTTCGAGAGGAACAATGTCGTCCATGACAACACCGTCTTTCATCTGACGGGCACCGCATCCCGACCGGAGACCCGGGTGGTGGAGATGCCGATGATGAACGCATGGGCGGTCATGCTGAAGAACGGCATGAAGCAACAGGTGCTGGCCGAGATCAGGGCTTATCTGGAGGAGCGGGTGGCCAGGGGTGAGGCGGATGCCGAGCTGCTGCAGCAGTTCCAGCAGAACTTCCTGCAGACGGTGTACTTCATCCTCATGGCTACGGGCAGAACCGCCCATGAATGCATCGGAGATTCAATCTCGATGAAGCTGTCCCGCGATGCGTGCAACTCGATAGCCGATATGATCGCCTGGGTGGAGCATACGGTGAGCAAGGTGGTGGCCCCCGACTACAAGCATCAGCAGCCTCACGAAATTGTGGAACATGTCAAACGGTTTATCGCGGCTCATCTGGATCAGAGCGATCTGTCCCGGGAAGAAATCGCGCAGCATGCTTATCTGAATCCGGACTATCTGGCGAGGATCTTCAAGCGGGAAACGGGACAATCGTTGATGGAATATCTGCTGGAGGAAAGGATCAAGCTGGCCAAGGAGCTTCTGCTCAACTCCGGAAAGACGGTGGGGGAGATCGCTTCGGCAGTCGGTTTCTCGCATTTCTCCCACTTCTCCAGGATGTTCAGGAGGGTAACGGGAGTCAATCCGAACGAATATCGGCAGATGCATCGCGGCCAGGATACGGAGTTCCGTGAAAAGTCGATTTAGTGCTATACAAGTGGTCGGTATATTGATAGAGAAACCGTCAGTGCCACGATATCATCGAATTAAATCCTCACTTAATCTCATAAGAAGAAGGTGGTCTGGCGATGAACAGAAAGAAATGGCTAAGCAGCCTGGTCATGTTGCTCACTCTTGCCCTGATGCTGGCTGCGTGCTCTGGCGGCGGAAGCAACGGTCAGTCAGGCAACAGCTCGGGCGGACAATCGGGCAATGCCGATCAAACGACCGGTTCGTCCAGTTCCGGGGAGAAGGAAGATACCTATCATGCGGTGATGGCGATTCCGATGTTCCAGGCGGAACCGAAGGACTTTCAGATGGTGGAAGATGAGATCAATCGAATCATGAAGGAAAAAATCAACGCCACCGTGGATATCATGCCGATCCCGATCGGCAACTGGATGCAGCAGATGAATCTGATGCTAAGTTCCGGCGAGAAGCTGGACCTGCTGTTCACATCAAGCAGCATGGGGTACTCTTCCCAGGCGGCTACCGGCAAGCTGGCGCCGCTGAACGATCTGCTGGCAGGTCCGGGCAAGGTGATCGTGGAAAACGTCGGCGAGAAATACATCAACGCGACGAAGATCGCGGGTGAATCCTATGGCGTGCCGACCATCCGCGACCTGGCTGCCAACTATGAGTATGTCATGCGCAAGGATCTGGTCGACAAGCACAACATCGATCTCACGTCGATCCGCACGTTCGATGATATCGAGAGAGTGTTGGAGATCATCAAGACCAATGAGCCGGATATCGTGCCGATCGCTCCGGGTGGAGCGGGCAACAGCGGCATGCTCGTCGGATACAATGCGTGGGACAGCCTCGGAGACGGTTTCGGTGTCCTGATGGATCCGGACTCCCTGGTCGTATCCAATCTGTATGAGTCTGAGGAATATCGGGAGATCGTCACCAGGATGCATGACTGGTACAAGAAAGGTTACATCCTGCGCGACGCGGCGACGAATCAGATCGCCGCCAACCAGCTGGTGAAGGCGGGCAAGGTCTTCAGTTATCTGGGCAATGGCAAGCCGGGCTTCGCCGAGCAGGAAAGCCGTGCGGCCGGCATGGAACTGGTGACCGTGGAGATCCGGGGACCATTTGCCGCGACAACGAATGTGACCGGGCTGATGTGGTCGATTGCGCAGCAATCGGAGAACAAGGAGAAGGCGATGGAAATCCTGAGTCTATTCTATTCGGACAAGGAGATCATCGACCTGATCAACTGGGGCATCGAAGGCGTCCATTATGTCAAGATTGGCGACAATATGATCGATTTTGCCGAAGGACTGGATGCTTCCACTACCGGCTACATGCCGAACTGGGACTGGCTCACGGGCAATGCCTACCTGACCTATGTGTTTAAGGGCGGCGATCCCGAGGTGTGGGAGAAGACGAAGGTGTTCAACGAGTCGGCCAAGGCATCGAAGGCGCTCGGCTTCACCTTCAATGCTGACCCGGTCAAGACCGAATATACGGCGGTCACCAATGTGGTCAACCAATACAAGGTAGGGCTTGAATCCGGCACGCTGGATCCGGAGAAAACATTGCCGGAGTTTATCCAGAAGCTGAAAGCGGCCGGGATCGACAAGATCATCGAGGAGAAGCAGAGACAGCTCGATGAATGGGCACAGCAAAATAACGTGAAATGATGGGCGGGTTTCCCGGGTGCGCGTTCGCCTGGGGAACCTTCTCTGTATAGAAGGGAGGCGCTGGTATGGCACGCTTGAAAGAAGTGCTGAACGGGCAGGAGGCCAATTATCTGCTTCCGTTCTTCTGGCAACGGGGGGAAGATGAGCAAACCCTGAGAGAAGAGATGGCGAGAATCCATGAGTCCGGCATACGTGCCGTATGTGTGGAAGCGAGGCCGCATCCTGACTATCTGGGGCCCAAATGGTGGAGCGACATGGATGTGATCCTCGATGAGGCGCGCCGCAGAGGGATGCAGGTGTGGATCCTGGATGACGAGCACTTTCCGACGGGAAGCGCCGCGGGCAAGCTGAAGGAGGCTCCCGGGGAACTGCGTCGTTTGTTCCTTCAGGAGCGGCATGTCGATGCGTATGGACCTGATCCGCATGCCGCGTTTATCATCGAAGCTCCGGTTCCTCCGATGGCGCTCTCGATGATGGGTCTTGGCACGGCGGAGACCTTCGCGGTGATCGCTTGCAAGCGGGATCCGAAGACGGGGTTGCTGACCGGGGAAGCGGTGGATCTGACCGATCATGTCGCGGATGGGATGCTGCATTGGGCAGTACCGGAAGGGTATTGGCGGATTTTCATCCTGGATGTGACGGACAAGGGCGGCAGCAAGCAGCAGGAGGATTATCTGAACCCGCTGGTCGCCGCGTCGACCCGGGTGCTGATCGATACGGTGTACGAGGCGTTCTACGCGCGTTACAAGGATGAATTCGGCAAGACGATCGTCGGCTTCTTCTCGGATGAACCCGGATTCTATAACGACAAGGACGCTTACGACTTTCATTCGCTGCCCGGCAAGATAGGGGTGGCGTTGCCCTGGAGCCCGGATGTTCCGGAGCGGCTCAAGGAGGAGCTTGGCACCGACTACCGCTTGCAGCTTCCGCTGCTGTGGCATGATCAGGCAGGGCATCCGCCTGCCATCCGCTATCATTACATGAACATCGTCAGTCGGCTCTATGGCGAGAATTTCACCAGACAGATCGGCGACTGGTGCCGGGAGCGCGGAGTGGCCTACATCGGACATGTGATCGAGGACAACAATGCTCACGCCCGGCTCGGGGCAGGGCCGGGGCACTTCTATCGCGCGCAGGATGGGCAGGACATGGCCGGCATCGATGTGGTCCTGTGGCAGCTGGCTCCGGGCTATGATGAGATCCCCTTCAAATGGTTGGCTGGGGAGGCGGACAGCGAGTTTTTCCACTATGGACTGGCCAAGATGGCTTCCTCCCTGGCGCATCATGATCCGAAGAAAAAGGGCCGAACGATGGCTGAGGTGTTCGGCGCATACGGATGGGTGGAGGGCCTGAAGCTGATGAAATGGCTGACGGATCACATGCTGGTGCGCGGAGTGAATCATTTCGTTCCGCATGCGTTCTCGGCGAAAGAATTCCCGGACCCGGATTGCCCGCCGCATCTCTATGCACGGGGCAAGAATCCGCAGTATCGGTATTATCGATACCTGAACCAGTATACGAATCGCCTCAGCCATCTGCTCAGCGGCGGAACGCATGTCGCTTCAGCGGCGGTGCTCTATCATGCGGAAGCGGAATGGTCCGGTACGGCCATGTATTTCCACAAACCGGTGAAGGAGTTGATGAGACGCCAGATCGACTGCGATGTGCTGCCGATCGATCTGATCGTATCTGATTCGGTCAAGGTGGTGGAGGGCAGACTGATCGTGAAGGATGAGCGTTTCGATTGTCTGATCGTCCCGTTCAGTGAGGCCTTGCCGAGGGCATGCCTCGAAGCGTTGGTGTCATGGGCAGAGCAGCGGCTGGATGTGATCTTCGTGAACGGGCTGCCGACAAGATCGAGTGAAGGCTTCGATGTATTGGATATGCTCGAGCGGCTGGCCGCGCTGGATCGAGTCAGTGTCGTCCGGCTGGAGGAGCTTGCGGAGCATCTCATCGCGCGTGGTCATGTCGAGATCAGGGCGGAGGGCCATCATCCGTATCTGCGATACTATCATGTGCGCCGCGAAGACGAGGATGTGTATCTGTTCTTCAATGAACATCCACGTGCGAGCATCGATACGGTGGTGAAGGTTCCGGCGGCTGGTCGTGTCTGGCTGTACGATGCCTATGAGAATCGGATCGTCCGCGTCATCGAGGGAGAGGAGGGCGGCATCACGCGCATCCCGCTGTCGCTGGCGCCCTTCGAAACGATCGTCGCAGTAATTGGCGGGATGACGGAGGGGATCGACGGTGAAGTCCCTGCTGCTGGAATGCCTGAAGGACAATGGGAAATCACCGGCCCCTGGTCGCTGTCCCTGGCAACCTCCGAACAGTATCCCGAGATGAAGTTCTATGGAACGCTCGATGAGTTGGTGGATCTCAGCAAGCCTGACCGGCTCCCGAGATTCTCCGGCACGTTCCGCTATGAAGCAACGGTGAGTTGGCATGACGAGCTGCCGAAGCAGGTCTTCCTTGATCTCGGTGCGGTGTATGAGACGGCCGAAGTATTCGTCAACGGCAGATCAGCCGGCGTCAGGATCAGCCATCCTTACCGTTTCGATCTCTCCAGCATGTTGGTACGGGGAGACAATACACTGGCGATCGAGGTGACCAACACCCTGGTCAAGGAGCAAAGGGACATGTTCTCGCTCGTTGCCCAGCAGGAACCAAGCGGTTTGCTTGGTCCGGTGAAGCTGTTGTTCAGCTCAGGATCATGCCGATCTTAAAAGTTTGATGATAAGCATGAGAGGGTCACCTTGGTCCATGGACTGACGGTGGCCTTTTTGTGGAATCATCGCTCGCAACATCCCCGCCTGATTACTCGTTCATAGAAGTGAGACAATAGGAGTAGGGGTGAATATGATGAGCATAAACCGAAGATGGTGGCTAATCACGTTGTGGGCGGTGCCGGTGCTGCTGGCTGCGGCGGCGATGATCATCTCGCAGTGGCAGGTGCCTGTACAGGCCCAGGATGGAGGAACGGAGATGACGAAGCGCACGGTAACCGTGATCGGTACTGGCGAGATCACCGTCGAGCCGGATGCGGCGTATGTGAACCTTGGCGTACAGACCAGGGGCAAGACGGCGGAAGAAGCGCAGCAGGAGAATGCGTCCATATTCGGGAAGTTGAGCAAGGTGCTGGCCGAGCAGTTCGGGATAAACGACAAGGATGTGAAGACGGTCGGCTTCTACGTCTCTCCGGAATACCGTTATCAGGAGGGCAAGGAGCCTGTGCTCACCGGATACACGGCCACGCATACGATCCAGGTTACGTATCGGGATCTGGACCGCATCGGCGAGCTGTTGGATGCGGCGACCAGGGCCGGCGTCAATCAGGTGAACAACGTGCAATTCATCACGGAGAAGTCGGAGGAGTATGAGCTGGAAGCGATGAAGCTGGCGATGGAGAATGCCAGGAGGAAGGCTGAGGTGCTGGCTGCGGCAGAAGGCCAGAAGCTGAAGGGCGTGCTTCAGATCGCCCAGCAGGGCGCTGGCCATGTGGCATACGACACCAGAAACCTGGCTGGCGTGGCGTACGATATGGCGGCGAAGACGTCGGTGAGCCCGGGCGAGATCGTCATCAGCACGTCGGTGACGGTCGTGTATGAGTTCTGACGGGAATAAACAGAGGCTGTCCGGAAAGTCAGATGAGACTGACCGATGGATGGCCTCTTTTTGTTGGTCTGGTGGTCAGCGCGGTGTCATGGCGGCATCGACTCACGGAAGATGGATAGAAAGAACGATAGGGCGTCATGCACATCCTGGAGGATGCGACCTGATGCTTGGGGTGCCGGATATATATATCGGTAACGTGCCAATCTCTAACTGACGTAACATGATTGGCAAGACCTTTCCATCGTCTGGCTAAAGGAAATTTTCACACAATGATGGACTTGATCTTGAATTGGCCGTTCGCACAGAGTTGTACGATTTTTCGTACAAAACCGCTTGAGAAACGGCCGGACCGCTCGGAGTTGTACGATTTTTCGTACAAAACCGCTTGGAAAACGGTCGGACCACGTGGAGGGGGCTGTCCAGAAAGTCAGTATAGACTGACGGATGGACCTGCCCCTTCTCACTTAGTTGAATAAAAATAAAATCACAAAAACCGTCTTTTCCTGTAGAATGAAGTTACCACACCACATCTACGAAAGGACGGTTTTTGTGCACTAGCCTTGCATCAAATGTGACATAGCTTTTAATGTTTGCTAGTTATGGTTGTAAAGACTTCTTGGATTAAATTTTTCCATCTCGACTTTTCCGCCAATGGGCTAAAAGGGTAACAGGACGTGAAGTGTAGTCATGTTACCAAATTTAGGATGGAATCTTCGATTACTCTAGCACCATCTTGACACTCTTAAGCTTCAACGGATGTTTTCGCGGTCTACCCGGCCTGCCCTTTTTTCGTCGGCCTTTGGATGGCCGGGACGGCGGTCGAAACAACGCTTGTCTGAACTCTTCCCAAGATCGC
>CALGAO010000091.1 GCA_937957685.1 uncultured Paenibacillaceae bacterium | reverse complement strand
GGTCTGTCTGATCTCGCCAGCCGCTTCTATGACTGGGCGCTCACCGCCCAATCCGCCGACGGCTCCTGGCAGCAGCGGCATTATCACGACGGCAGGCTGGCGCCTTCATGGGGCCTGCAGATCGACGAAGGCGCCTCGATCCTGTGGGGCATGTGGCAGCATTATCTGAGCGAGCCAAGCCAGGCCTTCGCTGACCGGGTGTGGCCCGCTGTGCAGCGCGGCGCGCGATTCCTGCTCGGCTTCCTCGATCCCGAGACCGGCCTGCCGCTTCCCAGCATCGATCTGTGGGAGGAGAGAACCGGAGTGCACCTGTATTCCGCCGCAGCGGTGTACGGGGGGTTGCAGGGAGCGGCAGCCTTTGCCGGGCTTCAGCGGGATGAGGAACTCGCCGGACGATGCCGGGAGGCAGCGGAGCGCATCCGGAGGCAGATCATCGACCATTGCTGGAACGAGGAACGAGCCGCCTACCTGCGCGGCGTGAAGCTCCAGGTTGATGCCCGTACGTACGATGAGGCGCTGCGGGCGGGCAAGAAGGGATCGGTCAGCACAGACAGCAAAGGATATCGGACGTATATCCTGGCGGAAGACCCGGTCCTCGATGTGAGCTTGCTCGGGCTGTGCGTCCCGTTCGGGGTGCTGCCGGCTGACGATCCGCGCATGGCGAGGACGGCCGATGCGATTGAAGCAGCGTTGACCGTCCCAAACGTTGGCGGGCTGAAAAGGTACGAGAACGATCCGTATATCGGCGGCAATCCCTGGATCCTGACCACGCTGTGGCTGTGCCAGTATCGCATTCAGCAAGGGCGTGTGGATGCAGCCTGGCCGCTCCTGCAATGGGCGATCGACCATCAAACGGATACCGGCCTGCTCTCCGAGCAGATCGATCGGGTGACAGGGAAGCCGGCATGGGTCGTGCCACTCACCTGGTCGCACGCCATGTTCGTGCTCGCTGTGCACAAGCTGGCTGAAGCGACAGTCACCTCCCCCATCCGCTGAAGCAGGGGCTGCCGAAGCTTGACACAGCAGCATGGCGCACATAACAAACAAAGCCGTCTCCTGCGTGGTTGCACGCAAGAGACGGCTTTTGTGTACATGCGATCGACGATCGATTACCAGGATCTCAGGAACTTCAGACCTTCCTGGATCTCGTCGAGATACCCCATCCAGTTCGCCACGACCATCACGTCCAGGAACAGGAACACGAGAAGTGCGATCGCGGAGAAGCCGATGCCCAGTTTGTTGTCTCGGTCATTCTTGAGCAGGCGGAAGAATCCCCAGGCGATCAATATGGTGAATGCAAACATAAACAGGTCCCACAATTGGAATGCTTGTGCGAATGTGCTTGTTGCTGCTGCTTCTGCTCCGTCGGAAGCGGAAAAAAACATCTGTTGACCCTCCTTCAAGATCTATACGTTCGCCATTTGTAAGTAATGTCAATTATACGGATCACGGTCTTTATATAATCGCAAAACTTGCGACAAATATCAAGTCCTAACTTGATTATGTGCATCTTCATTTATGTTATCCGTCACTTTGCCTGATTGCAAGCATAAAGTCGAAGATGTAACAAGTTTGTAAAAACTTATCGAACCTGCTCAGGCCATCAGGACAACACATCTGCGGGACCTTGCCTCCCCGCATAAAACAAGGGGACGTCCATGGCGCCAGCATGGGCTGACCGATGGACGTGCCCCTTCCTATGGTCCCGCAGCACAAGGCGACTGCCGGCATCGCAAGCGGATCGCAGTCGGCCCTGGCCAGGATCACTGAACCCCTGCCGCCATTCGCTCTTTCATCCTGGCGCGGTCCCGTTCCAATATAGGCTTCAGATACTTGCCCGTATAGGATTGTTCGTTGTCGACGAGCTGCTCCGGTGTACCCACGCCGATCACCGTGCCGCCTCGATGACCGCCCTCCGGACCTAGGTCGATCAGATAATCGGCCGTCTTGATCACGTCCAGGTTATGCTCGATGACCAGCACCGTCTCGCCGGATTCGACCAGGCGATGCAGCACCTTGAGCAGCCGGTCCACATCCTCGAAATGCAGGCCTGTAGTCGGCTCGTCCAGGATATAGAACGTCTTGCCCGTGCTGCGGCGGTACAGCTCCGACGCGAGCTTGACGCGCTGCGCTTCGCCGCCGGACATCGTGGTGGCCGGTTGTCCCAGCTTCATATAGCCCAGTCCGACGTCATACAGCGTCTGCAGCTTGCGCGCGATGCGCGGCACGTTCTTGAAGAATTCCAGCGCATCCTCCACCGTCATCTCGAGAACCTCGGAGATATTCTTGCCTTTGTAGCGAACCTCCAGCGTTTCCCGGTTGTACCTGCTGCCCTTGCACACCTCGCAAGGCACGTAGACGTCCGGCAGGAAGTGCATCTCGATCTTGATGATGCCATCCCCCTTGCACGCTTCGCAGCGGCCGCCGCGGACGTTGAAGCTGAACCGTCCTTTCTTGTAGCCGCGGATCTTCGCCTCGTTGGTCGCGGCGAAGACATCGCGGATATCGTCGAATACGCCGGTATAGGTCGCCGGGTTGGAGCGCGGCGAGCGGCCGATCGGCGACTGGTCGATATCCACCACCTTGTCCAGGTGCTCCAGCCCGCGGATCTCCTTGTGCGCTCCGGGCTTCTGCTTGGAGCGGTTGAGCTCCTTGGACAGCGCCTTGTAGAGGATCTCATTGACGAGCGTGCTTTTGCCCGATCCGGATACGCCGGTCACGCAGATGAATACGCCCAGCGGAATCTTCACGTTGATGTTCTTCAGATTGTTCTCGCTGGCGCCGCGGATCTCCAGCCAGTTGCCGTTGGGCTTGCGCCGCTGTTCCGGCACGGGGATGAACTTGCGGCCGCTGAGGTAAGCGCCGGTGAGCGAATTCGGATGGTTCATCACTTCCTCCGGCGTACCTTCGGCGATGATCTCGCCGCCGTGTATGCCTGCGCCTGGACCAATATCGATCAGGTAATCGGCGGCCAGCATCGTGTCCTCGTCGTGCTCGACGACGATCAGCGTATTGCCGAGATCCCGCATCTGTTCCAGCGCCCGGATCAGCCGGTCATTGTCGCGCTGGTGCAAACCGATGCTCGGTTCGTCGAGGATATACAGCACGCCCATGAGACTCGACCCGATCTGGGTGGCGAGTCGGATGCGCTGCGCCTCACCCCCGGACAATGTGCCTGCAGAACGGCTCAGGGTCAGATAGTTCAACCCGACATTGCAGAGGAACCCAAGCCTTTCATTAATCTCTTTCAGAATCTGGTGCGCGATGAGTCGCTCCCGCTCGTTCAGCTCCAGACTGGCGAAGAACTCTCTCGCTTCCTCGATCGACAGATCGGTGACATAGGCGATATTGCGCCCGTTGACCGTCACCGCGAGCACCTCCGGCTTGAGCCGCTTGCCGTGGCACACCTCGCATGGGCTCGCGCTCATAAACTGCTCGATGAACTCGCGGATGCCGTCGGACGGAGACTCCCGATAACGGCGCTCCAGATTGCCGATGATGCCTTCGAACGGCACAACCGCCTCGCGCGTTCTGCCGAATTCGTTCTCGTAGCGGAAGGTGATCTTCTCGCCGTTCGTGCCGTACAGGATGATGTTCATCTGCTCTTCCGTCAGCTCGCTGACCGGCACATCCATCGGGATATTGTAGTGGCGGCACACCGACGCCAGAAATTGCGGATAGTAGGTGGATGTGCTGCCGGCCCACGCTTCAAAGGCGCCTTCCTCGATCGTGCGCGAGCGATCCGGCACGAGCAGATCCGGATCGACGATCATCTTGCTGCCGAGCCCGTCGCAAGCCGGACATGCCCCGTAAGGATTGTTGAACGAGAACATGCGCGGCGACAACTCGTCCATGCTGAAGCCGCATTCCGGGCAGGACAGGTTCGAGTTGAACATCAGCTCTTCCTTGTCGATCACGTCGATCACCACCGTACCGCCCGACAGCTTGAGCGCCTGTTCGATGGAATCGGTCAGGCGCGCCTGGATATCGTCCTTGATGACGATCCGGTCAACGACCACTTCGATTGTATGCTTCTTGTTCTTCTCCAGGGTGATCTCCTCGCTGAGGTCGCGGATCTCCCCGTTAATCCGGACGCGCACATACCCCTGCTTCTGAATGTCCGCCAGCAGCTTCACGTGCTCGCCCTTTCGGCCGGAGACGACCGGCGCCAGGATCTGCATGCGCGTGCGCTCCGGATACTCCATCAGACGGTCGACCATCTGATCGACCGTCTGCGAGCTGATCTCGATGCCGTGCTTCGGACAGTGCGGCTTGCCGATCCTGGCATAGAGCAGCCGCAGATAGTCGTAGATCTCCGTCACGGTGCCGACGGTCGAGCGAGGATTGCGGCTGGTGGTCTTCTGGTCGATCGAGATGGCCGGAGACAGCCCCTCGATCGAATCCACGTCCGGCTTCTCCATCTGACCGAGAAACTGGCGGGCGTAGGCGGACAGCGACTCCACATATCGCCGCTGCCCTTCCGCATAGATCGTGTCGAAGGCAAGCGATGACTTGCCCGAGCCGCTGATGCCGGTCAGGACGACCAGCTTGTCGCGCGGGATCTTCACGGTTATGTTCTTCAGATTATGGGCACGCGCCCCTCGTATCACGATATGATCTTTAGCCAATCTGAACATCCTTTCTTCCTCAGACATCCGCGTTCTGCTCGCGCCGGGCTGTGTTCCTCCCGCCACAGCGCGATCCATCACGGCCTGCTCCCTTCTTAATCCTGCGCCTTCAGTTCCAGCAATGCGTCGCGCAGCTCTGCCGCCCGTTCGAACTGCAGGTTCTTCGCCGCTTCTTTCATCTCTTGCTCCAGACGTTCGATCAGCCGCTGACGGTCCTTCTTCGACATTTTCGCCGTTACCGCTTCCGTCAGATAATCGGCTTTTTCTTCGGCGACCTTCGTCGCTTCGATGACGTCCTGCACCTTCTTGCGAATCGTCTGAGGCGTGATGCCATGCTTCTCATTATGCTCGATCTGAATCTTGCGGCGCCGCTCCGTTTCGGAGATCGCCTTCTGCATCGACTCGGTGATCGTATCGGCATACATGATGACCCGGCCGTCCGCATTGCGCGCCGCCCGGCCGATCGTCTGGATGAGCGAGCGTTCCGCCCGCAGGAAGCCTTCCTTGTCCGCATCCAGGATCGCCACCAGGGATACTTCCGGCAGGTCGAGGCCCTCACGCAGCAGGTTGATGCCGATCAGCACATGGAAGACGCCCAGGCGCAGATCCCTCAGGATCGCCATCCGCTCCAACGTCTTGATGTCGGAATGCAGGTAGCGCACCTTGATGCCGATCTCCTTCATATAGTCGGTCAGATCTTCCGCCATCTTCTTCGTCAGGGTCGTAACAAGCACCCGTTCGTCCTTGGCGATCCGATCCCGGATCTCGCCGATCAGATCGTCGATCTGCCCCTTCGTCGGACGCACCTCGACGACCGGATCGAGCAGGCCAGTCGGGCGGATGATCTGTTCGACCACCTCGGGGCAATGCTCCAGTTCATACGGCCCCGGCGTCGCCGACACGTAGATGACCTGATTGATCTTCTGCTCGAACTCCTCGAAGCGAAGCGGCCGGTTATCGAGCGCCGACGGCAGGCGGAAGCCATGCTCGACGAGCACCTCCTTGCGCGCCCGGTCGCCGTTGTACATCGCCCGAATCTGCGGAATCGTCACATGGGATTCATCGATCACCACGAGGAAATCATCCGGGAAATAGTCAAACAACGTGTAAGGGGTGGCTCCGCGTTCGCGGAAGGTGAGCGGTCCGGAATAGTTCTCGATGCCGGAACAGAAGCCCACCTCCTGCATCATCTCGATGTCATACCTCGTGCGCTGCTCCAGCCTCTGCGCTTCCAGCAGCTTGCCCTGGGCGCGCAGCTCGGCGAGCCTCTCCTCCAGCTCCCGCTCGATGTTCTTGAGCGCGATGCGCATCGTCTCTTCCTTCGTGACGAAGTGGGACGCCGGGAAGATCGCCACGTGTTCTCGAGAGCCGATGATCTCGCCTGTGAGCACGTCGATCTCGGTGATCCGGTCGATCTCATCGCCGAACAGCTCCACGCGGATGGCATGCTCGTTCGTGGAGACGGGGAAGATCTCGATCACATCACCGCGCACGCGGAACGTGCCGCGCACGAAGTTGATATCATTGCGCTGGTACTGGATCTCCACCAGCTTGCGCAGGATCTCCTGCCGCGGTCGTTCCATGCCGACGCGCAGCGACAGCACCTGATCCCGATATTCCATCGGGGAACCGAGGCCGTAGATGCAGGAGACGCTGGCCACGATGATCACGTCACGCCGTTCGAACAGCGCGCTCGTCGCGGAGTGACGGAGCTTGTCGATCTCGTCGTTGATGCTCGAATCCTTCTCGATATACGTGTCGGTATGCGGGATATACGCCTCCGGCTGGTAATAGTCATAGTAACTGACGAAGTATTCAACCGCATTGTTCGGGAAGAATTCCTTGAATTCGCTGCACAGCTGCGCTGCCAGCGTCTTGTTGTGGGCGATCACCAGCGTGGGCCGATTCACCCTGGCGATCGTCTGGGCGATGGTGAACGTCTTGCCGGTACCGGTGGCGCCGAGCAGCGTCTGATGCTTCTTCCCCTGCTTCAGCCCCTCCACCAGCTGCTCGATCGCTTTCGGCTGATCGCCTTGCGGCTCATAATCGGATACGAGCTCGAACTTTCTATCGCTGATCATGAATGAACTCATGATATTCACTCCAGTAGGATGAGAATATTTGTTCCCATGCTGTATTATACTCTTATTATTTACACCATTGCAATATGGAAGGGTTTGGCTGCGAAACTTTCCGAATCTCATAAAAAAAAACAGCGGGCACCTCCATGTCCGCCGTCCTGAGATCAGGCTGCCCGCTGTTTTCATACGCGCTTATCCGTACGAACTTGTCCATCCCTTTGTGCCATGCCTGCCGCACCATCTGCTGCTCCATCCTGCTGTCCTGGCCTGGTGCTCCATGAATCGCCCATGCTCACGGTTCCTGGAATGTCCATTACCCCGAGATGCCGCCGTCATGCGTCTCCTGATGGTACCGATGGCGGCCAAGCGTCGAGCGCATCTCGCGAAACATATTGAAGCGCTTCGGCTTGATATAGAACTCCGCGCTGTCATCCGGACACAGGATGATGCCGAGCTGATGATGATCCCCTTCAAACAAGGCGCGCTGCACGAAACGATGCTCGCCCCGATGGTCGATGACCTCCAGCCGCGAGAACGCCGGGTTCAGGCGCAGCGCCTGATGCAGCTCCTCCTTCGTCCGCACCTGCTGTCCGTTCACCTTATGGATCACCTCGCCAGCCTGAATCCCCATCTCCATGGCTGCACTTCCCGGCAGTACGGCGAGGACCGTCAGACCGCCGGCAGCATGCACATAGATCGGACTGCGCATGTTCTCGCCGCGCGCAGCGAGCCACAGGATCAGCTCATGAAGCGCGATCGTGAGCAGCGCAGCCGGCAGCAGGAGGAAAGGCACCCACTCGGTGAGCACTCCCAGACCCGCCACGACAACTCCGTATATCAGCAGCTGCCCTGCCGTTCTCCGGATCTTCTGCTTGGGCAACAAGGTGGAGGTCATGTTCGTAAATCCGATCATCAGCGGCATCGCCAGGAACATCCAGCCAGCCGACCACATCTCGCTGCCGCCAAGCAGCGGCGTATAAGGCAAAGCCTGTCCGCTGGCGGAGGACGGGACGAGCAGCAGCAGCGGCACCGGCCACAGGCCCTGGAACTGGTAGGAGCCGATCAGCTTGCCGCGCTTGCCCTCGATGAACACCGGCGTCGCCAGACGTTCTCCCTGCACCCGGATCAACAGAGCCTCCAGGATATGGGCGATGCCCGCAAGAACCAGAAGCGACGGCATATGCAGCTCGATCAGCGGTTCGATGAACGGGTAATAGCTCTCCCCCGCATCCAGCGGAACCCAGCCCAGGACCGCATGCGCGATGCCGAGCAGACCGATCACATAAGAGAAGCAGAGGAAGCGAATGCGAATGAGCGCGAGCAGCAGGGCCGCTGCCCACATATAGATGACAGCCTGGGGCTGAAGATAGGCGCCGATCAGCGCCATCAGCAGGCTGCCCAGCAAACCGGAAGCCAGTCCCCACAGCACGATGCGCACGCTCTCTCCGGGGAGGGTATGCAGCCTGCTGTGATACAGCCTGCGCTCGAAGAAGATTTGCCTGCGCATCTGCAAGAGAATGATCAGAACGCCGATATAGTAAAAAGGGTTGAGAAGCAAGCCGAGCACGGCTTGCCCCAACCTTTCCAGAAGACTGATTGCAAGGGCCATTGGTCAGTTCTCCTTTATGAATCTATCCCTAACGTCTGTCTCAGATATTGCGCGGCCGCGTGGAGCTGCGTATCGTTCCCGGGATCCCGGATCAGCGAGATGATGGCGTCCTCCAGCTTCTGCGCCGTATAGCCGTCCGCCTTGCCGGTCGCGGGCAGACCGTTGTCCTCCTGGAACTTCCTGACCGCCTCCGTCGTCCTGGCGCTGAAGTACCCGTCGGTGCGGTCCGTTTCGTAGCCCAGCGCGTTCAACATCAGCTGCAGATTGGCGATGGCCGGGAGATTCTGATCCTGTTCGAACACCTGATCCTTGGGCAGCGACATGACGTTGAAATAGTCCGGCAACCGCACTTCCACATCCGGCGCCACCCCTTTGCCATCGATAAAATTCCCCTTCGGCGTCAGCCACTTGGCGATCGTGATCTTCATGTTGCTGCCGTCCTTGAAGCCTTTGGTATAGGTCGACTGAACGGTGCCCTTGCCGAAGGTCCGAACGCCAAACAGCTTGGCCTTGCCGTTCTCCTGCAGCGCTGCGGCGAGAATCTCGGATGCGCTGGCGCTGCCTTCGTTGATCAGCACGGCGATCGGCAGGTCGATGCCCGAGCCGGTTGCGGCCGTGACCTGGGTTTCGCCGCCGCGATTCTCCACCTGGACGATCGTCTGTCCCTCCGACAGCAGATGGTCGAGCAGATCGATCACGCTGTACAGATAGCCCCCCGGGTTGTTGCGCACATCGATGATCAGACCCTTCATGCCCTGTTCTCTCAGTCGCGCCAGCTCCTGCATGAATCGCTGGTCGGAGTTCTGCACGAACTGACGAAGCTCGATCATCCCGATGCCGGGTTCGACCATGCGCGAGAAGACCGTCTCCACATCGATGTCGTCGCGCACGACGACGATCTCGAGCACCCCTTCATGCCCTTCTCGCAAGATGCCGAGCCGCGCCTGCGTGCCCTTGGGGCCGCGGATCTTGGCGACCGCTTCATTCAGCGTCAGGCCGGCAAGGCTCTCCGAATTCACCGAGATGATGATGTCCTTCGCCATGATGCCAGCTCGCTCAGCCGGCGAATCCTTGAGCGCCGAGACCACCGTCACCTGGCCGTCCAGCATCGTCACCTCCGCGCCGATGCCGGAGAAGGTGCTGTCCACCGACGCGGTGAACTGCTCGGCCTCTTCCGCGTTCATGTATGTCGTATACGGATCGCCAAGCGCCGAGACCATGCCGCGGATCGCGCCGTCCAGCAGCTTCTCGCGGTCGATCTCTTCATAGTAGGAAGATTCGAGCATCTGGAGCACCAGCTCCAGCTTGCTCCATTCGGATGGCGTGAAACCGGAAGGAGTCGATCCGCCTTCGTCGGATACGCCCTTCACGCCAGTTTCACGGTCAGCACGGCTATCCTGGTTCTGCGCTTCGGAGAACGCATATCTTGATTGATCGAGAAATGTTGCTGTCAACATACAGCTGACCGCCATTGCTGCGACGACCAGCAGTACGACCGTTCTGCCATGAAACTTTCTCAATGCTAAGACACCACCCGTTCCTGTCCAGTCATACTTAGGTAGTATATGACCGGCTGCTTGGGTTTATTATACCATTTAATTCAAGTAAGGAGCAGGATCGACGGCGGTCTGGTTGATCCGCACCTCGAAGTGCAGGTGATTGCCTGTCGATCTGCCGGTCGTGCCGACCTCGCCGATCTTCTCGCCGACCTTGACCGTTGCGCCTTCTTTCGTCGAGATCTTGGACATATGCGCATACAGCGTCCATACGCTCTGCCCCTTGTCATTCTTGCCGTGGTCGATGATCACGTAGTTGCCATAGCCGTTCACCCATTGCGCCGCAATGACGATGCCGTCAGCAGCCGCCAGGATGTTGGTGCCGGCCGGCGCGCCGAAGTCGATCCCGGTGTGAGATGCGCCTTTCTTGCCCGTGATCGGGTCCACCCGCGTACCGAACCCTGACGTGACCGAATAGCGCTTCGGCAGCGGGAAGGCCAGCTTGCCAGCCTTGAACGCCAGCGATTCCAGTTCCTTGTTGAGCGCGGCCGCCTTCGCCGCCAGCTCCATGACCTCCTTCTGCGCTTCCTCGGAGATATGCTCGTACTCCTCGGTCTTCTGCTCGTACTGGGCGATCATGACCTCCTTCTGCTGGCGCAGCTCCTCGAGCTCCAGTTCCTTCAGCTCCAGATCCTTATACATCCCTTCCAGCAGAGCCAGCTGAGCCTCGATCCCCGCGATGATCTCTTCCTTGACCAGCTTGTCCGCCTTCTGCTCTTCCAGGATCGACTGATCCTGGTTGATGATCAGATTCAGATAACGCATGCGATCGAGGAAATCGGAGAAGCTCGTCGATTCCATCAGCACTTCCAGATACTTGACCTCGCCTTTCTTGTACAGCAGGCGGAGACGATCGCGGATCAGTCCGTCCCTCTCCTCGATCCGCTGCTCGACGGCGTTAAGCTCATCGTTGGCGTCCTGCAGCTTGACGGTCTCATCCAAAATATCGCTTTGCAGCCTGGTCATCTCAAGCGAGACTCTCTCCAGATCCGCCTTGACATCCTCCAGCTCTCTCCGGGTCTTCTCCTTGTCCTTCTGGAGCTGTGCCAGCTGTCTCTCGGCTTCCTTCTGCCTTCTCGCCTGCTCGGAGGCCCTCCGTTGGACATCCTCCAGCTGCTTCTTGACTTCATCGTAAGTTTTGGCGCTGCCTTCATTCGGGGTGATCAATAATCCGATCAATACAACGACCAGTACGAAAGGAATGAGCGACTTCTTCAACAATCTTACCTCCTCCTCATCCCTGTTATCCTCAATCGCCGGAGAGCCTGATGCATGAGGATCGTCTCTCTGGCGCAGGTGTTTCGCAAATCAAACCTTCAGATGCTTGCGCACGGACATCAACGTGCCCAATACGCCTATCGCAACTCCCAGACCCATCAGCAACCCGATCAGCGGAATCGCCACTTCGTCCAGCGGCTTCAGCTGGATCATCGACATGAAGCTGAGCCTCGATTTCGAGGATTCGATCAGGCGATGGTAACCATACAGCAGCACGCCCAGCGGGATGGCCGCGCCGATCAGGCCGATGCAGGCGCCTTCGATGAAGAACGGCCAGCGGATGAAGCCGTTGGTCGCGCCGACGAGCTTCATGATGGCGATCTCCCTGCGGCGGGCCATGATCGTGAGGCGGATCGTGTTGGCGATGAGGAACAGCGCCGTGATCGCCAGGCCAACGACCAGCACGAAGCCGACGCGATTGACCAGATTGCTGAAGGCGAACAGATCCTCGACCGTGCCTTCGCCGTATTCCACATCATCGATCGGAGCCGGCTGCATGATATCGTTCAGGGCCTCGATATTCCTGGCCACGGTCGCTATCTCTTCCGGATTCTTCACCTCCACGGTGAAGGAATGCGGCAACGGGTTGGCATCGCCCTGGAAGCCTTCCACCCAGTCTTCGCCAAGCGTTTTCTCCAATATCTTCAAGCCTTCGTCCTTGTGAATGAACGTGATCTTGTGCACTTCCGGCATCATGCCGATCTGGTTCTGTACCCGGTTGATCTCGCTTTGCTCGTCGATCTCCAGGCTCAGGTAGACCCTGATCTCGACCTGACTTTCGACATGCTCTGCGATGTAGTTAACGTTGGTGGTCAGAAGAACAAATACGCCGAGGATGAAAAGAGAGATGCCAATCGAACTGAGCGAGGCGAATGTCATCCATCCGTTGCGAACCATGCTGCGGAAGCCTTCTCTCAGGTGTCTGCCGGTCGTGCTAATCTTCATAACCGTAATCACCTCTCTGCTGGTCGCGAACGATGACGCCATTCTCGATAGCGATGACGCGCTTGCGCATCGTATTCACGATATCTCGGTTGTGGGTGGCCATGATGATGGTGGTGCCCCGGTAGTTGATCTCCTCGAGCAGCTTCATGATGCCCCAGGAGGTCTCGGGGTCGAGATTGCCGGTAGGCTCGTCCGCGACGATGACCGCCGGATTGTTGACGATCGCCCGCGCGATGGCCACGCGCTGTTGCTCGCCGCCCGACAGCTGCGCCGGATAGGAGTTCTTCTTGTCCGACAGGCCGACGAGCTCAAGCACCTCTGCCGTGCGCTTGCGGATCAGCTTGGTCGGCGCCTCGATCACCTCCATCGCGAACGCGACATTCTCCGCCACGGTCAACCTCGGAAGCAGCCGGAAGTCCTGGAACACGACGCCGATGTTGCGGCGAAGATACGGAATCTTCCGCTTCTTCAGCTTGGCCAGGTTAAAGCTGTCGACGAATATCTGCCCCTTGGTAGGACGCTCTTCTCTATATATCAACTTCATGAAAGTGGATTTGCCCGCACCGGATGGTCCGACCACATAGACAAACTCGTTGGAATCCACCTTGACCGTTATGCCGCGAAGCGCATGCGTCCCGTCAGGGTATGTCTTCCAGACGTCTTGCATCTCTATCACAGTATCACATCCTGTATGTTGTTAGCCTTTAATAATTCGACACCTTTTGGCCAATTCCTTTAAAGAAGCCAAAAAAACAACATATTCCAACCAAATTTGATCCGTAAGTCTTATAAATCTGTGAACTTCGACTGAACTGTCAAAATGCGGTGAGGCCGAACTTCCCGGGCATATGAAAGGCTGTATTTTAATCGGTGGTGGCTTGACACCAATGGTCTGCTGGCGCTAATGGAACGTCTTCCGTTCCTCGCTTCCGCCATCAGCAACATCGAAGATCAAACACCGCCAACAAAAAAACCCCGGCTCCTGCTTCGGAAACCGGGGGATCGGGTCACATCCTGTTCTTCTCCATGTATTGCTCCACCCATTCAGCCGTTGCCGCAAGCACAGGCTCGAAGCGGCTGATGGCGTCGCGCACCTGATTGGTCGCGGTGCCGCCGTAGACGTTGCGCGCATTCACGACGTTCATCGGCTGCAGCACGGTGTAGATGGATTCGTCGAACAGCTTGGAGAACTGCGTAAACTCGGACAGCTCGAGATCGAGCAGATACTTGTTGTTCTGGATGCAGTACAGGACGATCTTGCCGATGATCTCATGCGCCTGACGGAACGGGATGCCCTTGTTCACCAGATAGTCGGCGATGTCGGTCGCATTGGAGAAGTCCTGGCTGACCGCGCTGCGCATCCTGTCGACGTTCACCTTCATCGTGGCGATCATCGGCGCCATCAGCTGCAGGGCTCCCTGGATCGTGCGCACCGTGTCGAACATGCCCTCCTTGTCCTCCTGCATATCCTTGTTGTACGCCAGCGGAAGCGCCTTGATCGTCGTCAGGAGGCCGATCAGATGGCCGTATACGCGGCCCGTCTTGCCGCGGACCAGCTCGGCGACGTCGGGATTTTTCTTCTGCGGCATGATGCTGCTGCCCGTGCAGAACGCATCATCGAGCTCGATGAACTGGAACTCCGTGCTCATCCACAGCACCAGCTCCTCACACAGCCTCGACAGGTGAGCCATGATCAGCGCCGATGCGCTCAGGAACTCGATGATGAAGTCGCGGTCGCTGACGGCGTCAAGGCTGTTCTCGTACACGCCGTCGAAGCCAAGCTGCTGAGCCACGAAATGACGGTCGATCGGGAACGTCGTTCCGGCCAGCGCGCCGGCGCCAAGCGGCAGCACATTGATGCGCTTGTAACTGTCCTGCAACCGCTCAATGTCGCGCTGGAACATCGAGACATAGGCCATCAGATGATGAGCGAACGAGATCGGCTGGGCGCGCTGCAGATGGGTATAGCCAGGCACGATCGTCTCCACGTTCGCCTTGGCCTGTCCCACGAGCGCCTCCTGCAGCTTGTGCAGCAATCCGACGATCTCGACGACGCGCTTGCGCAGATACAGGTGCATGTCCGTCGCCACCTGGTCGTTGCGGCTGCGGCCCGTGTGCAGCTTGCCGCCGACCGGTCCGACCTCCTCGATCAGCATCTTCTCGATGTTCATGTGGATGTCCTCATCCGAGATCGAGTACTCGACCTCGCCCCTGCGGATGCGCTGCATGATCCTGTGCAGGCCGTCCTGGATCTTCTCGACATCTTCAGAAGGCAAGATGCCGCACTTGCCGAGCATCGCAACATGCGCCAGGCTGCCCTGCACGTCCTCCTCGGCCAACTCTTTATCGAACAAGATGGAAGCCGTATATTCCTCCACCAATTGATCCGTTTTCTTCGTAAAACGTCCGCCCCATAATTTCGACACGGTACATGACTCCTTTCTGAATAACCGCACTCATACATTCCATTATAAACAGAAATACGCCCGCAAGCGCAACCGGCGCCGCCCCCGACCAGGCTGCCCACACACAGTCAGACGGCCAGACCCTCATTCGCACGCGAAACCGGGTGGGAGGTTGCCCTGCCACACCCGGCCTCCTGTGCCATATGCCGTGAAGCGAGATTACTGCTGCCTGCTCTGTTCGACGCCGCTGGACACCTTCAGACGAAGCGCGTTCAGACGGATGAATCCGGTCGCATCGTTCTGGTTGTATGCTTGCGTCGGGTCCGCCTCCATCGTGGCTATGTTCGGATTGTACAGGCTGACCGGACTCTTCACGCCTGCCCCGATCACATTGCCCTTGTACAGCTTGAGCCGCACCGTGCCGGTGACGTTCTTCTGGCTCTCCGTGATCAGCGCCTGCAGCGCGGAACGCTCCGGCGAGAACCAGAAGCCGTTGTACACCAGCTCCGCATAGCGAGGGATGAGCGAGTCGCGCAGGTGCATCACCTCGCGGTCCATCGTCAGCGACTCCATCTTGCGATGCGCGACGAACAGGATCGTGCCGCCCGGCGTCTCATAGACGCCGCGGCTCTTCATGCCGACGAAGCGGTTCTCCACCATGTCGACGCGGCCGATGCCGTGCTTGCCGCCCAGCTCGTTCAGCTTCTCCATCACGCCCAGCGGGCTGAGGCTTTCGCCGTTCACCGCCACGCAGTTGCCCTGCTCAAATTCCAGCTCCACATATTCCGGCTGATCCGGGGCATCCTCCGGCGATACGGTGAGCAGATACATGTCCTTGTTCTCCTCCGCGCTGGCATCGAACCAGGGATCCTCGAGAACGCCGGACTCATAGCTGATGTGCAGCAGGTTGCGGTCCATCGAATACGGCTTGGAAGCCGTGGCCACCACATTGATCCCGTGCTTCTCCGCGTATGCGATCATCTCCGCCCGTCCCGGGAACTGCTCGCGGAACTCCTCCAGACGCCACGGAGCGATCACCTCGAGCTCCGGCGCGAGAGCGGCCGCCGTGAGCTCGAAGCGCACCTGGTCGTTGCCTTTGCCGGTTGCGCCATGCGCGATGGCGAAGGCGCCTTCCGCGCGCGCGATCTCCACCATGCGCTTGGCGATCAGCGGGCGCGCGATGCTCGTGCCGAGCAGGTACTGCCCCTCATAGATCGCGCCGGCCTGAAACATCGGATAGATGAAATCTCTTGCGAATTCCTCGCGCAGATCGTCGATATAGACCTTGGATGCGCCGGTGCGCAGCGCCTTCTCCTCGAGTCCTTCCAGCTCTTCCTTCTGGCCGATGTCAGCCGTGAAGGTGATGATCTCCGCGTCAAATTTCTCCTTCAGCCAGGCCAGGATCACCGATGTATCCAGGCCGCCGGAATAAGCCAATACAATCTTCTTCGACATACCCATATCTCCCTTACTTGTGCACTTGTCCCTAAGTATATCATGTGCGAGGCCCATTCGTCGCGATCATCACGATCATCAGGACATGATCGCTGCCATGATCGCCTTCTGCGCATGCAGCCGGTTCTCCGCCTGATCGAAGATGACCGAGTTCGGGCCGTCGATCACCGACTCCGCCACTTCCTCGCCGCGATGCGCCGGCAGGCAGTGCATGAACAGATAGTCCCGCTTCGCATAGCGCACGACATCGTCGTTCACCTGGAAGTCGCGGAACGCCTTCTCCCGCTCCTGCTGCTCCTGCTCGAAGCCCATGCTCGCCCACACATCCGTATAGATGACATCCGCATCCGCAGCGGCTTCCTTCGGATCCCGGTGCAGCGTGATCTTGCCGCCGGTCAGCTCCGCCTGCTCGCGCGCCATCTCGACGATCTCCGGATCCGGATCATAGCCCTCCGGAGAAGCGACGGCCACATGCACGCCGAGCTTGCTGCCGCCCATCATCAGCGAATGGGCCATATTGTTGCCGTCGCCGATGTAGGCCAGCTTGATGCCTTCCAGCTTGCCCTTCTTCTCATAGATCGTCTGATAGTCCGCCAGCGCCTGGCAGGGATGCATCTTGTCCGTCAGCCCGTTGATGACCGGGATCGTCGCGGCGCGCGCCAGCTCGATCACCGTCTTGTGCGCATAGGTGCGGATCATGATGCCGTTCAGATAGCGCGACAGCGTCTGCGCGGTGTCCGAGATCGTCTCGCCGCGGCCGATCTGCAGGTCATGGCCGCTCAGGAACAGCGCATAGCCGCCGAGCTGGTACATGCCCACCTCGAAGGAGACGCGCGTGCGCGTGGAATTTTTCTCGAAGATCATGCCCAGGGTCTTGCCCTTGAGCGGTTGATAGACCTCTCCCGTCTTCTGCTTGCGTTTCAGATCGATCGCCTGCTGGATGAGATAGCGAAGCTCTTCCGGCGTATAGTCGATGAGCGCGATAAAATCGCGGCCCTTCAGTCCCAGTGCCAATTCTTCCTTCTGACGTTCCGTCATGATCTGATTCATGCTGTTCCCTCCCTGGAAAGCTGGCTTTCAAATACCTCGGTCAGAATGTTCAGCCCGCGCTCCGCATCCTCACGGGTAAGGAGCAGATTCGGAAGCAGCCTGACGACATTCGGTCCCGCGGGCACCACGAGCAGATGGCGCCTGTGCGCCTCCGCGATCAGCTCGGCAGCCGGTCCCTTGCAGACGATGCCGATCAGCAGGCCCTTCCCGCGGACCTGTTCCACATACGGATGGTCCTTCAGCCGCTCGCGCAGGCCATTCATCAGGAACTCGCCCATCTCCGCCGCGCGCTCCGGCACCCGATGCTCGACCATATAGGTCACCACGGCCTTCGCTGCGGCTGTGGCGATCGGCGTGCCGCCGAACGTCGTCGCATGGCTGCCAGGTCCGAACGCATCCCGCAGCTTCGCCTTGCCGAACATGGCGCCGATCGGGAAGCCGTTGCCGAGGCCCTTGGCCACCGTGAAGATGTCCGGCTCAACGCCATATTGCTCATAGGCGAACAGCGTGCCGGTGCGTCCCATGCCGGTCTGCACCTCATCGAAGATGAGCAGGAGGCCGCGCTCGTCGCACAGCTGGCGCAGCTGCTTCACAAACGTCGGATCCGCCGGGATCACTCCGCCTTCCGCCTGCACCAGCTCCAGCATCACGGCGCAGGTGCGCTCATTCACCGCCGCCTTCACGGACTCGATGTCGTTGTAGATCGCTTCGTTGTAGAAGCCTTCAGGAAGCGGCGCGAAGCCGTCCTTGACCTTGTCCTGGCCGGTTGCGGTCAGGGTGGCGATCGTCCGCCCATGGAACGATTGCTTGAAGGTGATCACTTCGTATTTGTTCTGTCCCAGCACCTTCTGGTAATAGCGGCGAGCCAGCTTGATCGCCGCCTCGTTCGCTTCCGCGCCGCTGTTGCAGAAGAAGACCAGATCCGCACAGGTATGCCTGGTGAGCAGCTCCGCCAGCTCCCGTTGCGGCACGGTGTGGAACAGATTCGAGACATGCCACAGCTCATCGAGCTGCTTCTTCAGCGCTTCCTTGACGGGCGCGAAGGCGTGGCCGAGATTCGTCACCGCCAGGCCGCTGGCGAAGTCGAGGTATTCCTCGCCCTTGTCATCCCACAGCTTGCTGCCTTCCCCTCTCACGATCGTGATCGGGTAGCGAGCATAGGTTGGGAACATATCATGGGTCATATTGCCGTTCTCCAACGCACTCACTCCTAACTGATCATTTATCAGATCGATCCTTATTGCTGATGCCCGCGCGACTGAATCTGCAGTTCGCAGGCCATTACTGCTTCACGATTCGCGTCCCCAGCGGCTCGCCCCGGATGACCCGGCTCAGCACGCGAGGCTCGGCGCCATCGACGATGACGATCTCCTGCACGCGCCCCTGGATGCACTGCACCGCTGCGCGCACCTTCGGGATCATGCCGCCATAGATCTCGCCGCTGGCGATCATCTCGTCGATCTCCTGCACCGTGACGGAGGGCAGCACCCGCTTCTCTCCGTCCACCGTGCGCATGATGCCCGGTACGTCGGTCACGACGATCATCCGCTCGACGCCCAGATGCGAGGCTACCGCTCCGGCGGCCGTATCCGCATTGATGTTGTAATGCTGTCCCGCTTCATCGATGCCGAGCGGCGCGATGACCGGCATGTAACCCATGCCGATGATCCCCTCCAGGATCGAGGCGTCCACGCGCGTCACCTCGCCCACCAGGCCGACCTCATGGCTGTTCGGCACCGGGGCGGCGGTCATCAGCCCGCCGTCGATGCCGGATATGCCGATGGCCCTGCCTCCCGCCCGGGCGATGCGGCGAACGATCTGCTTGTTGATCTGGCCGCACAGCACCATCTCCACCACATCCAGCACGCGTTCATCCGTCTTGCGCAGACCGTTCACAAACTCCGACTCGATATTCAGGGCCGTCAGCACCTGATTGATCGCCGGGCCGCCGCCGTGCACGATCACCGGCACCGTGCCGCTCTCCTGCATCGCGCGCAGGTCCTCGAAGAACAGCTCCGGCAACGCCGCGAGCGTGCTGCCGCCGCATTTCATAACAAAACAGTTCTGAGCCATTCCCGCACCACTCCGTTCGATCTATGTCCGATAAGCCGCGTTGATCCGCACGTATTCATACGTCAGGTCGCAGCCCCAGGCGGTTGCCCGGCCTTCTCCCTGATTCAGGTTCACGTGGATCTGCACGAGCTCACCCTTCAGATATTCGGTCGCCAGATCATCGTCGAACGGCACCGGCCGCGACTGCTGCAGCGTCACGATGTCGCCGATGCGGATATCGACCGTATCCACGTTGACCGGCTGACCGGAGCGACCGATCGCCGCGATGATCCGTCCCCAGTTGGCATCGGCACCGAACGCCGCCGACTTCACCAGACTGGAGCCGACCACGGTCTTGGCGATGGCGCGCGCCGCTTCATCGGAGACGGCGCCTGAGACATTCACCTCGATCAGCTTCGTGGCGCCCTCGCCGTCTCGCGCGATCATCTTCGCCAGCTCGCGGCACACGTAGAGGAATCCGTCCGCGAAGTTGGCCCAGTCGGCGTGCTCCGGCGTCAGAGGCCGGTTGCCAGCCAGCCCGTTGGCGAGAACGACGACCATGTCATTGGTGCTCGTATCCCCGTCCACCGTGATCATGTTGAAGCTCTCGTCCGTCGCCTGGCGGAGCAGGCTCTGCAGCTGATCGGAATCGATATTCGCATCCGTCGTGATGAAGCCGAGCATCGTCGCCATATTCGGATGGATCATCCCGGACCCCTTGGCCGCACCGGCGATGTGAACCTCCACGCCATCGATGATGACCCGCACGCAGGCTTCCTTCTTCACCAGATCGGTGGTCAGGATCGCCTGACAGAACTGCTCGCTTCCGGCCGGTGCGCTGCTCACCGCGTCCGGCAGGCGGCTGATGCCGCTGAGCACCTTGTCCATCGGCAGCAGTTCGCCGATGACGCCGGTCGATGTGACGCCCACGAGATGCGGCTCAAGGCCGAATGCACGCGCCGCGGCATCGCGCATGCTGCGCGCGTCCTCCAGGCCTTGCTTGCCCGTGCAGGCGTTGGCGTTGCCGCTGTTGACGACCATCGCCTGCAGCTTGCCCTCGCGGCTGATGCTCTCGCGCGTCACATGCAGCGGCGCTGCCTGAAACGCGTTGGTCGTATATACGCCGGCTGCTGCCGCCGGCACTTCGCTGATGATGACCCCAAGGTCGTTGCGCCCGGTCTTCTTCAGCCCGCAATGCAACCCGCCCGCCCGGAAACCGCGGGGCGTCGTCACAGAGCCGTCCGGCACTACCGTAAAGATCCCATTCGCCATTCTTACGTCTCCTCTGCCTTCCCTATGAAATGAATGCATACACGGAATCATAACCAACTGCAACATATTCTCCAACAACCGGCCGTCTCCTGCTGCTTATGTACCATCCTCGCAAGAGTTTTCCGGATCGGCCGCCGAGGACCGACCCGATCCGGCGCCACAGTGCCGCATGTCGTCGCTCGACCGCGACCTCCACGCGCCGGGTGCCTCTTCGCCTGACCGGCTGTCGCCAGCCTGCCCGAGCCTTTACGGATAGACCGGAGCCAGCCTTAGCCCTAGCGTCTCGTCCCAACCCATCATCAGGTTCAGATTCTGAATCGCCTGGCCAGCAGCCCCCTTGACCACATTGTCCGTGACGGAGATGATCGTCACGCGGCCGGTGCGGGCATCGACAGCGAAGCCGATGTCGCAGTAGTTCGAACCGTAGACTTCCTTCGTCGCCGGCAGCTTGCCCGCATCGCGGACGCGGACGAACGGCCTGCCCTTGTAAAATTCCCTGTACAGCTCGATAAAATCCTGCTCGGTGCGCGAGCCGTTGATCTCCCCGTACATCGTGCACATGATGCCGCGCGTCATCGGCACCAGATGGGTGGTGAAGGTGACCACCACATCCCGCCCCGCCTCCCGGCTGAGCACCTGCTCGATCTCCGGGATATGCTGGTGCTTGTTCACCTTGTACGCCTTGAAGTTCTCATTGACCTCGGAGTAATGGACGCCGAGATTGACGCCGCGCCCCGCTCCCGATACGCCTGACTTGGCGTCGATGATGATCGTGTCCGGGTCGATCCAGCCCGCCTTCACTGCCGGGATCAGGCCAAGCAGAGAAGTGGTCGTATAGCAGCCCGGATTGGAGATGAAATCGGCGCCCGCGACCTCCTCTGCATAAACTTCCGCCAGACCGTATACCGCTCTCTGCAGATAGGCGTCATCGGCCGCCTTCTTCTTGTACCACTGCTCATACACAGCGCCCGACTTCAACCGGAAATCTCCCGACAGGTCGATGACCTTGAGACCCGCGTCCAGCAGCTTCGGAGCCAGCTCCGTGCTGACGCCCGAAGGCGTCGCCGTGAATACGACATCGCATTTCGACCGGATCAGCTCGACATCGACCGCATCCAGCGGCGCCGTGATGATCTCCGTCATGTGCGGATACCCTTCGGAGAACAGCTCTCCCGCACTGGAGGAGGAGATGACGGATGTTATATCCACAAGCGGATGGGTGAGCAGCAGCCGGACCAGTTCCACGCCGCCGTAGCCGGTTGAGCCCACGATCCCCACCCTGAGCTTCTGATGGTTCTCAGACATACACGAACGACCTCCATGCTAACAATATGCATTATTATACATTTTATAGAATAATAATTCAATCGATATTTGTCGTCCCTCAGACCCAATTGCATCCAGTGCGGCTGCCGTCGATCCAAGGTGGCAGCCTGAAGGCGATGATGTCATGTACGGGCGATGCTCGCCAAAGCCGCCTGGCTTGTTGACGGCCAGGGAAGCGATATGTAACGAAGAAAAGGGCGTCCTTCCGTCAGTCCCGACTGACGGAAGACCACCCCACTTCCCCTTAATCCAGGTCATTGCCCTGGTCTTTATTGATCTGCCCGCGCAAGTAGGCATCGATGAACATATCGATCTCGCCGTCCATCACCGCTTGCACGTTGCCGGTCTCCACGCCTGTGCGGTGATCCTTCACCATGCTGTACGGGTGGAACACATAGGAGCGAATCTGGTTGCCCCAGGCGATATCGGTCTGTTCGCCGCGAAGCTCCGCCAGCTCCGCCTCCTGCTCCTTGATCTTGCGCTCATAGAGCTTGGATCTGAGCATATTCATCGCCCGTTCCCGGTTCTGGATCTGCGAGCGCTCCGTCTGGCACGCCACCACGATCCCCGTCGGGATATGGGTGATGCGCACGGCCGAATCGGTCTTGTTGATGTGCTGACCGCCAGCGCCGCTGGAACGGTATGTGTCGATCTTCAGATCCTCCGGCCTGATCTCGATCTCGATCGTCTCATCGATCTCCGGCACGACATCGCAGGACACGAAGGACGTATGCCTGCGTCCGGAAGCATCGAACGGAGAGATGCGGAC
Organism: uncultured Paenibacillaceae bacterium; assembly: GCA_937957685.1. Classification (GTDB taxonomy): domain Bacteria; phylum Bacillota; class Bacilli; order Paenibacillales; family DA-C8; genus Insulibacter. The sequence continues at coordinate 15,355 of CALGAO010000091.1, read as the reverse complement.
GAGCCGGTGCACGCCTTTCTCCGCCTTCAGATAGCCATAGGCATTGTGCCCCTTGATGAGCAGGGTGACGCTCTTCACGCCCGCTTCATCGCCGGGCAGATAGTCCAGCACCTCTACCTTGAAGCCCTTGTCCTCCGCCCAACGCCGGTACATGCGCAGCAGCATGTCGGCCCAGTCCTGGGATTCCGTGCCACCGGCGCCAGGATGAAGCTCCAGGATGGCGTTGTATCTGTCGTACGGATTGCTGAGCAGGAGCGTCAGCTCGAAATTCTCCAGCTTGCCCGTCAGCGACTGGATACCGTTCTTCAGATCCTCGATCATGCTGTCGTCGTTTTCTTCCTCGATGAGCTCGGCCATGAGCTGCAGATCTTCATATTGGCTGTTCAGCTCCTCGAAATCGGTGACGACCGACTTGATCGCGTTCATCTCGCTGATCAGCTTCTGCGCGCGCTCATTGTCATCCCAGAAATCGGGGGCGGACATCTTCACTTCATAGTCTGCGATCTGTTCTTTCTTCAGATCTAAGTCAAAGAGACCCCCTGAGTTGCTGTAATCGAACACCCGCATCCTGCAGGCTGCGTCTCAAATCTGCTTCCAATACCATGTTCATCCACCTCTTGAATTAATGTCTTGTCTGCTCATGTCTTCGACGAAGCAACAGCACTCATGCGGTCGTCGTCGCGCCGTGACAATGCTTGTATTTCTTGCCGCTGCCGCATGGGCAGGGGTCATTGCGGCCCACTTTCACTTCCGCGCGGCGGATCGGCGCCCTCGGCTTCGACTTGCCGCGATCGGCATTGGTCGAGACCGCCTGGGCTTCGGCCACCGCTTCCCGCTTCACGTTCGCCTCAACATGCGCCTTCATGATGTACGTCGCCACTTGCTCCTGGATCTTCGCGATCATCTCCTGGAACATCTCATAGCCCTCGAACTGATACTCGCGAAGCGGATCGGTGCCGCCGTAAGCGCGCAGGTGAATGCCCTGACGCAACTGGTCCATCTGGTCGATGTGGTCCATCCACTTGCTGTCTACCGCGCGCAGCACGACGACCTTCTCGAATTCGCGCATCAGCTCCTCGCCCAGCTGCTTCCTGCGCTCTTCGTACAGGCGATGGGCCAGATCCTTCATCAGGCTGACCATCTCTTCCTTTTCCTTGCCCCACAGGTCTTCCTTGGTCAGCTGGCCTTCGTGCAGGAACGTGCTGTTGCAGTAGTCGACGATGCCCTGCAGATCCCAATCCTCCGGAACGTCCTTGTCCGAACAATGGATGTCGACCGTGCGCTCGATCAGCTCGTCGATCATGTTCAGCACGATGTCGTGGATCTCTTCGAGCTCCAGGATATCGCGGCGCTGCTTGTAGATGATCGTGCGCTGCTGATTGATCACGTCGTCATACTGCAGGACGACCTTCCGCACATCGAAGTTATGGCCTTCCACGCGCTTCTGCGCGCTTTCGATCGCCCTGGTCACCAGCTTGCTCTCGATCGGCACATCCTCTTCGAAGCCGAGACGCTCCATGATGTTCTGCATGTTCTCCATGCCGAAGCGGCGCATCAGATCATCCTCGAGCGAAAGGAAGAACTGGCTCGAGCCCGGGTCGCCCTGACGTCCCGCACGACCGCGCAGCTGGTTGTCGATGCGGCGGCTCTCATGGCGCTCCGTACCTATGATATGCAGACCGCCAAGCTCCGCCACTCCTTCGCCCAGGATGATGTCGGTACCGCGGCCGGCCATGTTGGTGGCGATGGTGACCGCCCCGGCCTGACCCGCCTTGGCGACGATCTCCGCCTCCTGGGCGTGGTGCTTCGCGTTCAGCACCTGGTGCTTGATGCCCTTGCGCTTCAGCATCTCGGACAGCATCTCCGAGGTTTCGATCGAAGTCGTGCCGACCAGCACCGGCTGTCCCTTCTCATGGCGCTTGGCGATCTCCTCGACGACCATCTTGAACTTGCTCTTCTGCGTCTTGTAGATGACGTCCGGCAAGTCGATGCGGATCATCGGCTTGTTCGTCGGAATGACGACAACGTTCAGGCCGTAGATCTTCTGGAATTCCTCTTCCTCGGTCTTCGCCGTACCGGTCATGCCCGCCAGCTTGCGATACATGCGGAAGTAGTTCTGATAGGTGATCGAGGCGAGCGTCATGCTCTCGTTCTGCACCTGCAGGCCTTCCTTGGCTTCGATCGCCTGGTGCAGCCCGTCACTGTAACGGCGCCCGGTCATGATGCGGCCCGTGAACTCGTCGACGATCATCACTTCATTGTCCTGCACCACATAGTCCACATCGCGCTTCATGATCACGTGCGCCTTCAGCGCTTGCTGGATATGATGATTGATCATCGTATGCTCGTAGTCGAACAGGTTGTCGATGCCGAAGGCTTGCTCCGCCTTGGCCACGCCGGCATCGGTCAGCATGGCGTTGCGGCCCTTGAGATCGACCGTATAGTCCTCCTCCGCGCGCAGTCTGCGCACGAACCGGTCTGCCGCATAATACAGCTCCGTGGACTTGGCGGCTTGTCCAGATATGATGAGCGGGGTCCGGGCCTCGTCGATCAGGATCGAGTCCACTTCGTCGATGATCGCATAGTGCAGCGGACGTTGCACCATCTGCTCCTTGTACTGTACCATATTGTCACGCAGGTAGTCGAAGCCGAATTCGTTGTTCGTCCCGTACGTGATGTCGCAGTTGTAGGCGGCTCTTTTCTCCTCCTGCGACATGTTGTGCAGGTTCACGCCGACGGTCATGCCGAGGAACTCATACAGCGGCCCCATCAGCTTGCGACCAACCTCCGCCAGGTAATCGTTCACGGTGACCAGATGCGCGCCCTTGCCCTCAAGGGCGTTCAGGTAGAGCGGCAGGGTAGCGACGAGCGTCTTGCCCTCACCGGTCTTCATCTCCGCGATATTGCCCTCATGCAGCACGATGCCGCCCATCAGCTGCACATCGAAATGTCTCATATTCAAAACACGCTTGCCCGCCTCACGAACGACGGCAAACGCCTCTGGCAACAAATCATCCAACGTCTCGCCCTGTTTCAGACGGTTACGAAACTCTTCTGTCTTGCCGCGAAGCTCCGAATCGGACAGCCTGGCCATCTCCGGCTCCAGCGCGTTGATCGGCTCGATGCGCTTCCACAGCCGCTTCACTTCGCGTTCGTTGGCATCTCCGAATATCTTGCTCAACAAACCCATGGTCTTCAAGACCCCTTTCCCATATCAGTTCCGCATTTTTAAATTGTAACAATAGTATGAAAGCAGAGCAAGCATATTACATCATGCACCAGTTGTACCAGCCGTTCTATGGAAAAAGGAGCCCCGATCAGGAGGCTCCTTCGATATCTTAGATATCCATGTCAGGTTCAGAACCTTAATCACCAGTCCGATTATCTTGCCGGCTCGATCAGGCCGTACTTCCCGTCTTCGCGAACATACACGACGTTCACATCGTCGGTTTCCGCATTGGCGAATACGAAGAAATTATGACCCAGGAGGTTCATCTGCAGGATGGCTTCCTCAACATCCATCGGCTTGAGATTGAACTTCTTCCTCTTCACCAGCTCAAGCTCTTCCTCGTTATCCTCGACAGCCTGGGCAACAGCTTCAGGTTCGGGATTTTCCTTGAACAGATCGCGGACGCCAGCCCGGCGCATGCGACGATTCACCTTCGTCTTATGTTTGCGGATCTGTCTTTCCAGTTTCTCTACAACAAGGTCGATCGATGCATACATATCCGAGCTCTTCTCTTCTGCGCGGAGCATGACGCCCGGCAGCGGGATGGTCACCTCGACGATATGCAGGCCGCGATTGACACTCAAGGTTACACTTACATCATTGTTAAGGGGAGATTCAAAATAGCGCTGAAGCTTGCCGATCTTCTTCTCGGCATATTCCTTGAGAGCATCAGTCACCATGAGTTGATCGCCGCGAACTTGAATCTTCATATCAATCCCTCCTTATACTGTACAATCATGATACCACACTATTCGTCCCACATCAAAAGCGGCGGAGCGCTTCTCAATAAATTTTCTCACAATTCTGATCATGTTGTGACATGGAAGAACATCCCCTTGACAAAATGAAAACACCCCGGTTAACCCGGGGTGTTGGATCGCGATTTGGTAGTTATTCATCTATACCAGCAGCCTGGTGCAGGCTGGGGTGAATTAGAGTTTTACTACGTTAGCCGCTTGAGGTCCGCGAGCGCCTTCGACGATGTCGAATTCAACTGCTTGACCTTCTTCAAGAGTCTTGAAGCCTTCAGCCTGGATCGCCGAGTAGTGAACGAATACGTCGCCGCCTTCGTCGGATTCGATGAAACCATAGCCCTTCTCTGCGTTAAACCATTTAACTTTACCTTGCATGTAACACATTCCCTTCGTAATCAAGTGCGTGAAGCGTTAGCTCACAAGTTGACTATAACATTCGCCATACATAAAGTCAATTGCAGGAAGCACGAGCTGAGCAAAAATTGTATGCGTTTACTTGCCCTCCGCGCGGCGGCATCCTTATCATTCTCCACAGCCGATGTTTTTATACACAGGTTCCGCATAGGTTCTGAACAGAATGAAAGCTTATTTTCATTGTTATTCACAGATTTATGCACATTATCCACAGCTTTGTGGATAGGATAATGGGGATAAAGTGGGGAAAACAACAGTTGTGAATTGGGGCGGCTGTGGATAATGAAGAACTGGCAAAAATGTTATCCACAACCAGCCGCCGCGAAGCAAAACGGAACCCGGTCTGAACTACTGGATTGGCTGATCCGTCCGCGATACGCAAAACGGGCTGTCCGCCAGTCAGCATGAGCCGACAGTCGGACAGCCCTGTTGGGATACACCGCGACCGGACTGCGGTATGCTCTATACAGACTGCCTTATTCTTTCTTGGACAGCATGGATTCCGCATGACAAAGATGGTTGCGCCTAACGGAATCGGCCATGCAAGGCCATCATATGCTGAATCATGCCTTGTTTCGCCTCATTCAGCAGGGGAAGCTGCTTCACGACACCCGTCCTGATGCCCAGCTTGTCACAGACAGGTCGAAGCAGATGCATCAGGCTCGGCCTCTGGATATAGATGACCTCAGGCATGGCCTGGACGCTCGTGAAACATGCGAGCAAGCTCCTCTGCAGCTCCTCCTGGATGGACGAAGGATGAGCCATGAGGGGCGGCAGCATGACCCCATGGTCGATATCCATGCACAGGCCCACGATCGGATAATATGGTCTCTTCGGGTCATCGACCGGAACGGGCAGATGGAAGACATCAAATTCCCATTTCATCCCGGGCACCCTGGGAATGCGCTTGCGTGCGGCCGCCATCTCCAGCTCGGATACGGCGAGCCGCTGATCCACCTCTTCCTCGCCAGGATCAACCGGCAGATCACCGTCCCGCCAGAGGATCTGACCTTGATGGAGCTCGGAGATCCGTGCGAATATCCTGCCCGTCTCCAGTGCCGGCAGCTCCCTCTGACCGAGCGCGACCTCCTGGCAGACATGGATCGCTTGCTGCAGGATTCGGATCATCATCGGCACATCCCGCTCGTCCAGGAGAGCCGCCACATAGTGAGGCGCCCGATCGTGGAAGACGGGCCATGCCTTGTGGCCGCGGAAGCCCACACCGGAGGATGCGACCAGCCGATATTCAGCCCCGTCGAGGTCTGCCCGATCTTCATAAGACAGCAGGATGGCATCCTGCATATACATCGCAGCTTCGGAACCGAACAGGCTTCCTTCTTCGTGTAACAGATTCAACAGGCTGCGCAGTCCGCGATCCCCGCGATACACGACGAGCCCGTACAATCTCCCGCTGCTGCCGATCACGCTGCAATAGCCTGTCTGCCCGCTTGCCGCATCGTGGACGGCGAAGATATCCGCTTGGGACATCCAGTTCCACGGCGCGAGCAGACGGTAATCCTTCGCCAGTTGGAAGAGTTCTCTCCAGCCGGCGCTCGCAGGCTCCTGGACCGTCCTGGATCGGCGAGATGCCGCTGAGGAAGGGACACGTGAACCGGAGGCCCTCTTCGGAACCAGGCGGGAACGGGCCGCCTGCAATTGCTGATTGAGCTCCTCCATCAGCCGGGCCTCCTCAGCCTTGTCCGACGCCCGCCAGCCTTCATCCATGATCTCGAACTTGCTGTCTTCATCAGGAGAAGCGCCCTTCAGCTTGATGCAGATCGGACTGTCCATGTCCGGCGACTCCTCCAGGATCTTCTCCAGCTCGACCCGGTGCCGCCAATCATCGCCAAAGTCATAGATATAGACGAGATGGTCCTTCTCGTGACGCAGCCACTCGGACAGCTTCTCCCTGCGCTCATGCAGGCAGGGCGGTCCCCAGCCATCCCGATCCGGGATGCCGATGAAGATCTCCGGCTTGCCATAGACCGGCACCATCATTCGCCGATGTTTCACCGCCTTGTCTTGCGGGATCTTGCGCACGACAAACTGATGCAGGTGAATATCCTCCCATTGGAAGGCGATCTGCAAGATCTCATGCAGCTGGGCGAACGTGATATCGGCATGAACGAGCAGCCTTCTCCAGACCGGCGGGCTGATGTCCTGCAAGGTAACTTTTAATTGGTAGATCATATTGGCTCCCCCTGATCGCAGCTTGCATGTTCGATTTGTTCCGATTATACCACTTCCTGAAACGCAGATGATCATCCTGACACCATATTGCGGAAATTTCTGTACAAAAAAAGAACCCTCGACGGGTCCTTTTCATTACTTCCGCTTGTCGATATATACACCGTCCGTGATATAAGTCGGCGAGTAAGCGTTATGCTGAATGCGGTTCTCTCTCAATCTGCGCAGCCTTCCGGCGGCTTCCGACTTGAGCTGCATCATCCGCCCCTCGATGATCCTGTCCCACGCCAGCACCTGCCTGATCATCTCCTGGTGCCGATCCTGGGGCTGATGTTGCGAGCGCAGTTCCTTCAGCTCCTGCAACAGACGCTCACGCTCATCGACGAAACGCTCGAGCTCTTCATATTCTGCCGTTTCCAGCTGTTCGACCATCTCTCTGGTCATGTCGTACAAACGGTGAATGAGCTTATCCATGGGTTACACCGGTGGCATGCTTGTTGACGCTGGCGGCTGCCTGGGCCCAGGTCTGCTTGAGCTCCACGAGGTAGCCGAGCACTTCCTCCGCAGGTTCCACATCCTTCTTCAGATTGGCTTCCGTCAGTCGATGGATAAAGTAATCATAGAGGCTAAGCAGGCTGTCGCTGATGGGAATGCTGCGATCCAGGCTGGCGATCAGCTCATAGACAATGTTCTGTGCCTTGGTCAGATTGACGTGCTTCTTCTGGATGTCGTTTTCCTTGATGCCCTCAATCCCCAGCTTGCAGAAGCGGATCGCCCCATCATAGAGCATCAGCAACAATTGAGCTGGTGTTGCAGTCTGGACAGTCATCTCCAGATACTTGTTCTGTTGCATCTGCAGTACTTGATTCATATAAGGTGCCTCCCCTTGGATTGTCCTATCTCTTCTCGTCTATGAGAATGCCTGCCATTTCCCACATCTTCGCCACCAGGTCGAGAATCTTCTCAGGCGGGATCTCACGGATCATCTCGCCCGTATCGCGATCCAGCACCTTCACCATGATCTGCTTCGTCTGCTCGTGAATCGAGAATTCGAAGGTGGTGTACGTGCCGACCATGGCTTTGTTCGCTTTCTCGATCGCCTCGATCAATGTCTTCTCGCCGATGGAGATGTTTCTTCCCTCGAGCTCAGCATGCTTGAGTTGCTCCGTATTCTTGATCTTGAGCGCCTGATCCGTGGCAGATCTGTTCATATCGAATGTGCTGTCCGTCATGCTCCAGCTGTTTCCGCCAGTCACCGCATTCAATTGCATCCCATATCACCTCTATACGATCGTCGATGATCTCCATGAAATGAATGTTTAACCATGGTTCGATGTTAACCGAAGTTCAGCAGGTTCTGCTGCATCCACAAGCTCTGTTGATTCATCTTGTTCAGGGCTTCTTCCATCGCCGTGAATTGGGACCAGTAACGGGATTCGATCTTGGCCAGCCGAACCTCCCAGTCCGAGATCTGGTCATTGAGCGTGTAGATCGATTTGCCGAGGAGGCTCTGATCCCCCGATGTATAGCCCGGCGAGCCCGCCTTGTCGCGAAGGTCGGACAGCGTGGTGTTCAGCGTGGCGTAGATCCGTTCGCCGATGCCCATCTGCGCGGTATTGCCGTTCTTCTCGGCAGACTTGGTGAAGAGCTTCATGACGCCGTCGGGATCCTCCAGGACGGCCGCTCTTAATTTGTCCTCGTCGATCTCCAGCTTGCCGCCGCTCAGGTAGTTCCCGGTTGTAATCCCGATCTTCGAGATCTGATTCAGTTCATTGGCCGGGATGCCCTCGATCGGATCATAGATCGCGCGGCGCATCTGATTCAGGAAGTTGGTGATGATCGGATCATTGCGAAGCAGACCGCTCTTGGCCTTCTTCTCCCAGAGCTCGATCTCCTTCTCTTTCATCTCTTCCTTCTGCTCTTCCGTCAGAGGCGGGTAGTCGCGGTACTTCGGCTCCTTGATCAGGTTGGACAGCTGATCGACCAGCTCATTGTACTTCTCCACGAAGTCCTTGATCGTGTTGATGATCCCTTCGGGGTCACTTGCAACCTTCACGTACATCGGCTCCGAAGATACAGTGTGAAGGTTGAACTCCACGCCATTGATGGTGAACGTGTTCGACTTGAGATTGTCAACGACAATCATGTTACCGGAAGGAGGCGTATAATTGACTTTGGCGTTTTGCCCTTCAAATTTCAGACTCGAAGCCGAAGGATCCCCAAGGATCTTTTCCTTGATGAATTGTTGAACAAACTCCTCATCCGAGGTATCTTCATCACCATCATCGATCACTTTAAACTGGAACCAGCTGTCGTCGCCCGGCTCCTTGGCAGAGATGAAGAATCGGGAGGTCGTGTTGTCGAAATTCGCTCTTAACCCGAGTGACTCCTTGTCGCTGTTGGTAGCGTTCTGGATCTTCTGGGCAAGCGTCGCAAAGGTATCGCTCCTGGTCACCGTGATCGTTGCCGTACCCTTGGCTGTCTCAATCTGAAAGGAAAATTCCGGGTCGTTCTCCGACAACACCTTGTCATTCGCCTTGGCGTTCTCATTGCTGGCATTTTTCAAGGCATTGGCGGATGTGACCGAAGCCGCCTTGGCGAGCTGTACCACCTCGATCTTGTATGTGCCAGGAATCGCTGACATGGTTGCCTTGGCGCTGACCACATTGGCATTGGAAGAGGTGGCGCTGTAGCCGCTGAACGTGCTCTGCAGTCTCAGCTTGGCATAGGCATCCCGAAACTTGGACAAGGACAGGTTGACTTCTCTGTAGGCGTCCCGCTGCCACTCCAATGTCTGACGTTTCTGATACAGTTTGTTCAGCGGCGCCCGCTCTGCCTGCATCAGCTGCTTCACCATCATATCGATGTCCATACCCGAGGCGAGACCGCCAATTCGCATGCTCATAACCATATCCTCCTATATGACCGCATCTTGTAATATCTATCTAGTATATCGGTCAGACGAGCCCGGATTTTAAGACAGGATGCGAAGTTTGTAGCAGCGGGCAGGCAAGTTTCTCCGGACGGCAGGGCACTTCTCAAGAACACGGATGTTTGTTACAATTACTTCATCATCTGAACTTGTGATGCGAGGCGAACCAATATGGCCAATGATGCACAGCAAAAACCCTATAAAATAGGATATATTGCTGGTGTTTTTGACCTTTTTCATGTCGGACACCTCAATCTGCTGCGACGTGCCAAGGAACGTTGCGAATATCTGATCGTCGGCGTGTTGACGGATGATCTATGCATGTATTTCAAAAATAAACACCCGGTCATCCCGCATGAAGAACGGCGTGAGATCGTCCAGGCCATCCGTTACGTGGATGAAACCGTAACGGTCACGATGGACAACATTGATAAGATGGCAGCATGGAAACTATACCATTTCGACTGCCTGTTCTCGGGAGATGACTGGAAAGACTCTCCAAGCTGGATAGCGGACAAGAAGAAGTTAAATGAGGTAGGTTCTAACATTGAATTTTTCACTTATACGAATAAGATCAGCAGCACGATGATACGCAACAAACTGCTCGAGACATCACAATGACAATCGCCGAATCCCCTTTTTCAGGTGATTCGGCGTTTCTTGTCATCTGCTCAGGTGATCTGGAACATTTCCTGGAACGCAACAAAGTCCTTATGCTTCTGCAGCCCAAGCTCTTTCAGCTGCTTCTCAATCTCCCCACTACGATAGGTCGTGATAATGATAAACAGTTCCTGCCAATGCTCGATCTGATCTGGATGTCTGATTACAAGCCCTGCCAACTGCTCACCTGCCCGTTCCTCATTGTTATCCAGGATGAAGCTGACCGGTATATCCGGATAGTGCTTCAACATCTCCCTACATACCATACCAGCACCGAAGTAAACTAATTTACGCCTATATTTGATATTATCGATGATGGCATTTTTATAGAATTCCAGTGTCTGGTCGCCTGAGTAATGAGGCAAGCTATTGAATTGATTGGTCATAAATTTTGCAATATTGATCATCTCATGTCTGCCATACACTTTATCCTCGAAGTAAGAGCCTTCGAAGATTTGCAGATCAACAGGCTTGGGCAAACGCACAAAAGCCTCAAATGGTAGAGAAACTTCGTAGCTTTTGAAGGTCACATGATCCAGATGGTCCCCGAAATATGCAACGAAATCATCGATGAATTGCAGAGCACCGCGGTGTATAAGCTGCAAGATGAACGTATCTGTATATGGCTTGTTGTATTCGTCAAAAACTGGCTTAACTCCAGAGCGATCCACAGTCACACCTACGCATGAGGGACCTACCTCGGACAGGATATGCTCTCTTAACAAACCGGAGATAGCTGGTGAGAAATCATAAAAAGACTCAATATGGAACCCGCCCTTTCGGCTCATCACTTGGTGTCTGACCGCGTCCCCGTGCATATACAGCACATCGACTGGCTTGCCAGCCGCCTTAACGAGGGCATGCTGAATATTGCCCGAGTATCCCATGTCAAAAGCCACATCCGTGTTGCGAATCCCCTGGTAATACTCTTTAAGTCGACGCTTCACCAGTTCATGCGCTTCCTGATCATAGAAATGCTCGATATACATCCTCATGAAACACTGATAATGATACTTCGACTTGAATTTTTGCTTAAAACCAAATCCAAATGCTTCCATCATTTCTTCAGCCTGTTCAGAAGATACTGGCTTCGTACAAAAGTCCAATAACTCAAAGATGCCTTCCGGGCTGTACTGATGATAGACGATAGGCAGATTCATCAGATCCGGCACGCTCTCCGCGATATATGGAAGAAGCATCCTTCGCGACGCAAGGAGGTAATCCGATGCGGGGGCAAGACGCCTCAGGTGCTTGGTCCATCGATCGTATGCTTGCTTCACCAAATAGCCGTCTCGTGCCATGAATAGGATGCGCTCATAAGAACCCGATCTGCGAAGAATCCACTGAACGATGCCAGCTAGATGCATTCCCAGAGCATAATACCCGATGAAGTACGGATCTGCATTCAGATCACTATCGTTGTTAAAGGGACGAAAAGGATTGTCGAAATAAACATTGGCCGCCATGGCCAGCATCGCGCCAAAACCAACTGATTCACGCAGCTTCTCTCTGTCTAAGATGACACCACCGATTTTTTCTGCCAGGCTGCTACACTCACCAGCAGGCAGATTCTTCACGGCATTGTCGAATACATGCAAGGTGCGCGGGAAATAGAACGCAGCCATTCCGCATTCTCTGGCCTTGAGAATATCGCTCTGATAATTGTCACCAATATGAAGGATTCTCTCAGCTGATACCTGAAGCTCGTCAAGCGCTCTCTGGAACAGATCTCCCGTATTCTTCAGGAGCCTTTCTGTCGATGAGAGGAATATTCGATCATATCCCTCATAGCCATGCTTGGCCAATATCAACCTGATTGTCAGTTCATCAAGATACATATCTGAGATGAGGACGACCTTCTTCCCAGCATAGATCGCAAGGTCAAACAACTCCTTGCCTGTTTTGCGAACCGTGCTAAATTTCAATTCCAACTGTTTCTCTTGTTCCTTCAGCCTTTCGCACAGATCATGTGGTACACCGTACATATCGTGGATATTGAAGTAAATCTCATCCAGAGTAACATCCTGGTACTCTGGGTATAGTTGGCTGATACGATCGCGTGCAGCGATCTCGCCATCGATTCTGAGCTGGTGGAAGCTGATTCCTGAAGCCATTTCCATCTCATACAGGCCATCAAGCAGATAGAACAGATCTGTAGGACGCAAGAATGGGCGCAAGACTAGTGTGTCGAAGATATCAAAACTGATATACTCGTATGCAGGATCAACAATCTTTTGTTTGACTTCTTCCAACTGATCATTCCAATCCGTTCTTATAGCTCTGAAAAGTCGGTCATCGTTGGTAAACTCCCCCGCCTCTCCAAATCTTTCAGAAAACAACTTAGCAATCTTACGCCGATCTTCCTCATCCGTGATCGATCCAATACCAGTTTTCCATAGTCGGACATAATAATCACGGAATGATTCATAATTCCGCATCTCTTGCTCCGATACACCAACTTGATGCAAAAAACATCTGACGAATGCAAATACCTTGAAAATATCCGACAGGTTTTTCTCCACCTTAGACCGTGAGGAGGTTTTCGTATCCGTTGAGCTACCTTTATTCTGGCAATAGTAATAAACGCTGTTCTCAACCTTCATAACATGGCTGGCGAAATAAAAAAGCGGAAAAGAGAAAGCGACATCCTCCATCATCACTACATGTTCATCGAATGTTTGGTAATAAGGCAAACAACGTTCCCACAGCGATCTGCTGTAGAGTTTGTTCCAAACTGTATGCCAGCTGTAGCATCTGCCTTCCTGGGCCAAGAAGGTCTGAAATACAGCCTTGCCACGGAGCGCTTCGTCCGGGAATGCAACATCATGCAGGTTAAATACGACCCTGTCCCGCTCAACAAGGACGGTTCTTGCCAATATCATATCAGCCTGATGCCGTTCGGCTTCCGTTACCAATAGACGATAGAAATCGATGCCAACATAATCATCGCTGTCAACGAATGCTAGGTAATCTCCTTCCGCCAGCAAAGATCCGGTGACTCTTGCCTTGAACAACCCCATGTTCCGTTCATGTTCCGTATATACAATGCGCGAGTCTCTGGATTGGTAATGCTCCACGATCTCTCTCGTATTTCCCGACGACCCATCATTCACCACGATGATCTGAAGATGCGGATACGTTTGCTTCAGGAGAGAGTCCAGACATCTCCCCAAATACTCCTCTGTGTTATATACCGGCACAACGACAGATATCAATTTATTCACTTTCATCACAATTGATCGCCCTCTATCGCATTAAATACCTTGCATTTTCATATATTCTGTCAAGATTAACATAGGTTTTGGCGAAGAAACTCCTGTTCTCGTCATATTTGCGATTGGCAGATACAAACATACGTTCTACCTTTTCAAAAACCTCCCACAATAGGTTGGTCAGACCGTACTTCTGCTTCAAGCTCTCAAGTGGCACAACTTCTTCGGCACTCTGATCAAATAAATATGTATATTTCAGTGCCCGATACAGCACATACTTGGCCGGATAACGCTCCATAACGAATTCTTGGTCGAAGAAGATAAAGGAGCCCAGATCATAAAAGCAGTTGACAGGCACCATATCTGTATAGGCTTTGGCCAATATGACTCCATAATCAGCATGTCGGTCAAAGAAAAGCAAGGAATCGTTCACGGAAGAAACATGCTCAGATGACTCCAGGATACACGCATACAATTGGTCAAACAGTTGGATATATCGATCAGGTTCTCTTCTGACGATCATCTTCAGATATTCCGATAGCTTGTTCGCAGCAATGTGCGGCATGACCAACTCGTCATGATCGATACGGGAATCGACCACCCGAAGCCCTCGCGCTTGCAATTCCTGATGATGACGCAGGATCGCTTCCAAGCGAAACTTTCCTTCAGGCCAGAGCGGCTTCTTCCTCACCGTGCCATCCTGATGAATAGTCGTTGCGAAGGCTTCCTCTCGTCCCCTGTCAGTAGATAACGCTGCGAACATTACATCACTTACCTCTCCTTCATCGAAGCATTCGACGAGGAACGAGTTCGCAAAGAAGTCAAATACCTCGTTCTCGATAATGTCGGCATAAAGCTCTCGCTCTACGGCAACCAGAGTAGACGAATTGTGATAATAAGGGAACACTCTCTCCTTAACGCAATATGGCGGAATATATTCATCTGAAAAGATCACCTGCGGTAGCTTGTAATCCGGTAATGGATAGTAAAACTTATAATGACGGAACCCAGCTTGTCGAATGATATCGATCAATTCCTGCTTGCTGAAGGATCGTCCGGCACTTCCTTGAGGGTAGCCGTTGATGCCAGCAAAGGGCACACCCGTATGAGGGTCAAGTGTGCCGCAGAAGTATCTCAGGCCGAATCTGTTCTCGACAGCGATGAGCAGTTTGCCATCCGGCTTGAGGAATCGCTTCGCCTTCCGAAGATAGTCTGCATAGATCTTCCGGTCCGCTTTGCCTTCGCCCCGAAATTCCAGGGAGCCTATGAGTGTAATATAATCAAAGGATGGTTCAAGCGGAATGTCATCGATCCTGCCCGCGTAAACCGTCAGATTGTTCCTGGTTTTGTGGCGTTCGTAGATTTGTTCTGCCCGATGCAAGAAACGCTCAATCGAAACAACCTCCTTACATCTGTCACAGTACAGTCCGGTCAAGGCTCCAAAACCTCCATCGATTTCCAGGAGAGTCGCGCCTTCTACGAATCTGTACCAGTTGAGCAAGGATTTCCTCATTCGCGTCAAATGATAAAATACCTTCCATCGCTGATCCTGTGCGATCCATCTCTCATAATCATCCTGCTGGTCCTGCGCAATATACCCGCAGATATCCTGTTCCACAGAACTGAGACTTATCAAATCTTCATCATGGGTTACATATTCCGCGTGGAATCTGGCCATGACAGTCCCTCCTCCACCGTTACAATCGTTGAAGCGAATCCCATCGCAGACCAGATGCCAGTGTGCTGCGCTCCAGTGGGATCCTTCCTTGCCTGAAATCATCGACCAGCATCAACCGGTCAAAAACACTACAGCATTCATCCGTATATTTACGATCGTGATAACTCAGGATCGTATCTACGAAATGCTTGTGAATGTCAGCAGCGCGGATATACATGTGGCTGACAAAATCGCGGAAATAATCCTCAATGGCCTGGTGAATCTCCTGAACGTACTGTAATTCCTCCG
>CALGAO010000090.1 GCA_937957685.1 uncultured Paenibacillaceae bacterium | reverse complement strand
TGATGAGGCAACTGGTGAAGGAGAGGCGGATGGGGATGGAGAGGCAGGTGCTGCGGAAGGACTCGCGGATGAGGCTGCAGCTGTTGACCTGACGGATGGAGAGGAGTTCTCGAGTCAGTCGGACGGCAGCGGTACGCATGAATCGGCGGCCAGAGCCAGAACCAGAAGCGCGGGTCTGACCATCCGATCCATCCGTTTCCTGGACAAGACGTATACCGTGAAGAACCAGGTGCAGGCATTTACATTGGCGTGCGAGCTCCTGCTGAAGCAGAAGCCGGAGCGAGTCTCCGATGCCGTATCCAGGCACACCTACCTGTCCGGTGAGCTGGAGGCGAAATCGACATTCAAGCAGCACGCGCGCCTGACCATCCAGGGTGAGACCGTCTATGTCGGCACCAACCTGAATTTTGAACAGAAGCTGCAGGCTGTGGCGACGCTGTGCAAGCTCCTGGGCCTGTCCGAATCGGCGGTGGGCTTCGTCGATGATCGCCAGCAGGAGCATCGGTATGAAGGTGGAAGGCATGTGCAATTTCCAGCGGATCCAGCCGGCGGGATGGATGAGCTGCCGGACGAGGATCCGGTCGAGTCCTCAAGCGATACGATGGTGGCGGCAGCCGCGGAGACCGAGATGGATGTCCGGGAGCCGGAGAGAGAAGCGAAGGAAGTTTCATCTCCCACCGGTCAGGACGAATTGACAGATTCGGCGAAGCGCCGGCGGGCCGCCGCCACCCGGATCCAGCGCGTCCGTATAGGCACTGACATCTATGATGTGGCCAATCAGAATGCGGCGATGGCTCGCGTCTATGATGTCCTGTTGAACCGTCATCCGGATCGGCTGGATGAGGTCATGAGCAAACAGGCCTGTGTGTCCGGGCAGTTGAGGGAGACAGCGACCTTCCTTCAGCATGAGCTGCTCCATGTGGGAGGCCGGCAGGTCTACGTCGGAACCCATGCCAGTCTGAAGCAGAAGCTGGACAATATCGCCAGATTGTGTGAGATCCTCGGTGTCCCCGGTGAAACAGTCGCGTTTATCGACGCAGATGGAGCGGAATATCTTCCCGCTCATCGGTGAACCGGGCGAACTGACATATCGCAACACCAGATACCACCCTGAAAGGAGCTTCCTATGAGAATCATTGGTGACAGCGCGAGATTGCGGATAACGAAGAACATGTCCACGTCGCAGGGTTGGCTGGTGCCGACGCTGCGAAGCCAGGTGAGCGTGGCGGGTGCGGAGAAGGTCAGGCAACTGCTCGCGGAAGCGCGGGGCGAAACGGTGCAGGAGGCGGAGCTGAGCCTGACCTTGCAGATGACCCCGGAGGGAGTGGACGCCGATCAACCGATACCGGAATGGCCGACGGAGATTGATCCGGCATGGTCCGGGGACGAACCGGTCTTGCTGTTTGACATGGGATTGGCGAGGAGGACTTATCTTCCGAAGCCGGCGGGGGGCAAGCTCGTGGCGCTGCTGCATGACGAGAACATTGGACTGCTGAAGAACGTTGCGGACAAGCGCGACGTGGTCCCGGTGATCACCATGGAGTCGCTGCGCAAGATCGGCGCGCCGATCAGCCGGCGCCTGTCATGGGAGCGAACGGCGCTGGACTTCCGGCGTGATCTGGCATACGGCATCACCCGGGAGGTACTGGGAGGATATGAGGAATGGATCGTCCTCCTGGATAGCGAAGGCTGCCTGACGCTGCGCGATGGGACCCTGTATCTCTATTATGAACCGGCCCGAGTGGAGGGGGATCGCCCGGGGATGGCCTCCCGTACGAGCGGCCTCAGGGAAGCCATCGCCGCCGGCATCGCCTCCTTGATGATGGAAAATGGCCATCTGTCCGATCTGTCTCTCATTTTCAGGTTTGTATATCAGGCGGAAGGGTCACTTGCGAAGCAACCAGCCAAGCCGATGTGTCCGCTCGCCTGTCAGGCGGTTCCCGACATAACACATGTGAAGCAGTCGGGAGAGTGGAGCATCATGGATGCTTTCTGTGAGGAGCGGGATACGGATCTGTATGAGATCGCCCGCGAGATCGTCATCCATGGCGAACAGTCGCTGCTCGACCAGGTGCCTTATTGCCAGTTTGAGGCGCTGCTCACGATAGACCGACAGGAGATCGAGAGGTATCGGGCGATCGTGAATCTGATCACGGAATACCGGAACAACCGCGACGGCCGGCCGCTGTGCATCGCGGTGTTCGGAGCTCCGGGCTCCGGCAAGTCATTTGGCATCAAGCAGATCGCGAAGCAATTGGGGAACTTCGTCACCTATACGTTCAATATTTCCCAATTCACCTCCTTGCGCGAGCTGGAATTTGCGTTCCAGGAGATCCGGGATGCGTCGATCCGGGGCAAGGCGATGCCGCTGGTATTTTTCGACGAATTCGACTCCAGTCTGAACGGTGAGCCGCTGGGGTGGTTGAAGTATTTCCTGGCGCCGATGCAGGACGGCACCTTCATGGAGGAAGGACGGGAGCGTCCTCTGGGGAGGGCGGTGTTCGTCTTTGCAGGCGGTACGAGCACCAGCTTCGAGCAGTTTGTGAACCAGGATGCGCAGATGTTCAAGAAGGTGAAGGGACCGGATTTTGTCAGCCGATTAAAAGGGTACATCAATATCCAGGGGCCGAATCCGACCACTCCGCAAGACAAGATGTTCATCCTGCGGCGTGCGCTCCTGCTGCGCTCGATGATCCTGCGCGGCGCAAGTCAGCTGGTGGATGCGGACAAGCGGATTCGCATCGATGAGGACCTGTTGCATGCGCTGTTGACGACGAAGCAGTATCTGCATGGCTCACGGTCCATGGAATTCCTGCTGGCGATGAGCCCGCTGCATCATGCGGACAAGTGGACCTCGTCGCTGCTGCCGCCGCTGGAGCAGATGAATCTTCATGTGGATGCGGAGGATTTCTACAATCAGATCTATCTGCTGTCCATGTGCAATCTGATGGCGAGGAACAGTCACCAGCATTATCTCCAGGAAGCGCGGCAGAGAGGGATCCCGGTATCGCCTGATGTGAATGTCGATTGGGAACAGCTGGCGGATACTTATCAGCGGAGCAACCGCGGACAGGTTCGCTATCATCTGGAACGATTCCGGGAAACGAACATCGGCATCAGGCCGATCACCGGAGACGGCGACTTCCGGTTCCGCGACGAAGATCTGCTTGTCTTCGCCCAGAACGAACATGAACGCTGGTGCCGGGAACGGCGGAAGGACGGCTGGACGTATGGACCGGTCAGGGACAACGAGAAGAAGCTGCATCCGTGCCTGGTGGACTGGGATCAGTTGTCGGATGTGGAGAAGCAGAAGGACATGGATGTGATCCTCAAGATTCCGCATCTGCTCAGGGAGATCGGTTTTGAGCTGTATTACAGGGAATAGGACAGCAGGATCTGTCACTCGGGCGTTCGCATCCGGATGCTTGGTGACACAGATAAAGGGACATCCCGGTGAGCGCCGTCAGGTGACAGGTGGGTCGCCTGACTCGGTCAGCGCTGCAGGGCTGTCCCTTTTGATGTTCAAGGCCGGATCTATGGCTCGGTCCGATTCGGATCGAACTCGGCTTGCTGGAACACCTCTGCCTCCTCTTCGGCAGAGAGTCCGGCATCGTCCTGACCAGGCACAGGCAGTTTGTTCAGTTCGGTCGTCTGCACCTCTGCCTTGGTCGCCTGTTGTTTGTCTTCCGCCATGTTGATGCTGCCTCCTTCTGGGTATATGTTCGTTGGTCAGATGCGGACACAGGTATATTCCCACAGCGGAGGCATATTTATGTATGGCTTACAGGAGCGCGGTGTTCTCGCGGATCGATTCGATGAACCGCTTCGTGTCGCGCATCTCTTCTGGCGGCGCCTCTTCCATGATGATATGGGCGTGTGGCTTGTATTCGTTCAGCAGCTTCATGTACAACCCGTAGTTCATCGCGCCCTGGCCGGCCGGTACGGTCACGATCCTGCCGTCAGCGGCGCGGATGCGATCCTTCGCATGCGCGGTCACGACCCGCTCGCCGAGCAGCCGGAACGCCTCCTCGATCACCTCGTCCTGCCGGTCGAAGTTGCTCTCGTTCAGCAGGTTGCCGGGATCGATCACGACGCCGATCATCGAGGAAGGCACTTCATCGAGCATGCGGCGCAGCTCTTGCGCGGTTCCGATCAGGTGGCCGTTGGCCGCTTCCAGACCGACGTACACGCCCCAGCGCTCCGCCTCCTCGACCAGCTCCTCCAGCACCTGCCTCATCGTCTTCCAGTCCTCCTCCGTGTGACCATCCGGATAATGACCGGTTTCCGAGGCGACCACCGGGCATCCGAAGTAACGGGCATGGCGCAGCAATTCCTTGAACCGCTCGGTGCTGATCCTGCGTTGCTCCGGATCGCGCTCGAACAGCCTGATGTAGCAGCCGAGCACGGAGATGGCAACGCCCTGGCGCGCGAACGTTTCCCCGATATGCATCGCCAGCCCCGGCGACAGCTTGCCCGGCCTGGTGAAATCGATGCCGTCGATCGCCTTCCAGAGCGCCAGCTGCACATGGGTGAAGCCGCGCTCTGCCACTTGTGCGGCCAATTGGTGAACAGGCAGTCGCCCGAACAGATGAGCGAGAACGCCTACTGACATGACAAGATCCTCTCCTTCGTACATATTGGTCGGAATAAGGTTATGCTTCCCCTTATTATACCGGACCAGACATGAAATGCCTATCGCTGTCGTCCGGGAACCGGGCGATGCGGCCAGTCTCTGCGCAGCGGCCTTCGTCCATCGTGACGCGCGCTTCCATCCATCCCGCCCAAATGCTTGCGGCACAGTCGCTTATCTGGGCGATGAAACATAGGATATAGCGATTAATGACGGGAGAGGAGATGAGTCATGTATCTTTATCAACCATACATCTGGCAGCACCCGGCTCATCGAGGCGGCTGGCAACAGGACGGGGCCAGTGTGCCATATGTGCATCCATATGTCGCATACCCGTATCCTTCTGTCGTGAATGCTTATACGGGGAACTGGGGCGGTGCTCATGGCGAGCCGGGTCCAGGAGCAGGCGGTTACCAAGCTCGTCAGGAGGAAGCGGGTCGTCCCGGGGTGAGACAGCAGGATTATGGCCCGAATCCTTATGTGGTGGATATCGAGCAGGCGGTGGAGGAGAACCCGTATTTCCGCAGAGCCTTGTGGACCGGTCAGCATATGCAGGTTGTGCTGATGAGCCTTCGCCCCGGGGAGGATATCGGGCTGGAGATGCATCCGAACGTCGATCAGTTCATCCGGATCGAGGACGGAGACGGCCTGGTCCAGATGGGTCCAAGTCGCGATCGGCTGGATATTCAACGCAGGGTGGAGGATGGTTACACGGTGATGATTCCCGCGGGAACCTGGCATAACCTGACGAACATCGGCCATGAGCCGCTCAAGCTGTATACGATCTATGCGCCGCCTGAGCATCCTCACGGAACCGTGCATCGGACGAAGGCGGAGGCACTGGCGGCGGAGTGAATGAGAGAGGCATAGATCGTTCGTACCTGGAAAGGTGCATTCACCAAATCTCTTTGACCATACCGTTAAAGGGATTTTTTTTGTTCCTGCAAAAAGTAGTTCATTGGCAGTGTCGGTGTATGCTTTTATTAACATGGGTTCGTATCCTCGATAATCCCTGGAACAGATCATGTGTCAATCTTTCGGATGTTTGGTGGAAAGGCGGCTTTCTTATCATATGATTATCGTGGTAATGTGAATCTTCTCCTATAGTAAATAATGATAGCGCTTACAGTCAGGCTGCAGAGCCATAGGCCAATCAAGGCGAGAGGAGATGCAGCCTTGTACGCCAGGGCCAAAACATATAAAGGAGGAGGACGTTCTCGAGTGCGAAACGCATCACCACCCTGCTGATCTGTCTGACATTGGTGATCAGTTTGGCAATGCCGGCAGCCGGGGTGCCCATCCCGAGCGTTCAAGCGGCACCGACGTATGTCTATTTCGATGATTTCCAGGGAGCGACATCTGTGAATCTGTTCACCGCAGCATACAGGTCGCTGCCCGATGATGAGACGAAGCCGATGTATCTGAAGACGGGCGGCACGGTCACGATAGACGAGGCCGCGCAGGTGCTGACGCTGAACGGAGGCAGGATGACGATCGGTGCGCTGTCCACGACAACCACAACATCCGAGTCTACACCGGGTGGCGTGTTGGATCTGAGCAAACCATATACCATTCAGATTGACATATATGCAGTCGATGGAGACACCAGCAAGAAGTTCCAGGTCTATGTGGACAACAATACGACCGGTCAAGCCAATTCAATCCACGGAAGTGCGTCAAAGATATTCGAATCATTGATCGGATCGTTAGACAGCGGTTTATTGACCATTGATTCCAATGTGGGAACTGCCGATTCCTTCATCCAGATCCGCACGGAGACCAATGCGAGCATCTCGATCAGAAGCATCGCTATCCTGTACCAGGATGACGGAGCAGAAGATCCAACCGATCCGGAAGAGCCAGGCGATTCGGATGATCCGGGAGATACGGAGGAACCTGGATCTGACGACCCCGGCGGTTCAGACGATTCGGAGGATCCCAACGATCCTGCGGATCCAGTCGAGCCGCCGAAGTCCGGACCAGTATTCCTGGATGATTTCCTGGGCGTGACAGATCTGTTCTCGGCCAGCTATATGTCGTTGCCGGGTCAACCTTCTGTGCCGATGTATTACCGAGGCGGCGGCGCGATAACGGTGAATTTGGCAGAGGATACGGTGACGCTGAGCGGGGGGAGGATGACGATCGGCGCGTTGTCCACAGAGTCCACCAAGGCAGGAGATGAACCGCCTCTCGGTGTGTTCGATCTGAGCAAGCCGTATCAGATCATCCTGAATCTCACCAGCGCCAGCGGAGACAGCGGCAAGAAATTGCAAGTCTATGTGGACAACAATACGACGAGTCAAGGCAACTCCATGCATGGCAATGCCTCCCGCATCTACAATCAGGATGTAGACTCGATCACGGACTACAAGATCGTGATTCCTTCCAACGTAGGGACATCTGCATCCTTCATCCAGATTCGTACGGAGAACGGCGCTTCGGTAACGATCGACAGCATCGCGATCATCTATGAAGGAGAACCCGATCCGACGGTTCCGGTTCCACCGGCCATCCCGACCGGACTGAGTGCAGAGGCGGGAGATGAGGAAGTCACCTTGACCTGGGACCCGGGTCTGAAGGTTACGGGATACACGGTGCGGATGTGGACGGAAGCCGATCCGATGAAGACGGAGATCGATACCGTTACGAATTCGGTGAAGATCACTGGCCTGACGAATGACGTGACGTACTATTTCACCGTGGAGGCCTACAATGCTGCTGGCGGCAGCGGTGAATCGAATGTCGTGACGGCTACGCCGAAGGAAGGGACAGCTCCTGAGTCTCCCAAGGGCTTGTCAGCCACTGCAGGTGACGGCATGATCGCCTTGCGGTGGGAAGCCGTTGCGAACGCGGATGGTTATCGGGTATACCAATGGCATCCAGAGGAAGATCTCTATGAGCTCGTCGCGAGTGTGGACCGTCATTCCTATACGGTAACGGGGCTGGAAAACGGCATCACCTATTATTATGCCGTCGAGGCATTCAACAAGAGGGGGACCAGCCCGAAAACGGGCAGAGTCAGCGCCACGCCGGATGCCGCATTGACCAACAGGCCGCTCGGGTTCGCGTCGCTTGGCAATGAAGGCAAAGGGACGACAGGCGGCGAAGGGGGAACCGAAGTAACGGTAACGACAGCAGCAGATCTGGATGCGATCATGCGCGCCAGGGAGAAGGCGAAGAGTACAGAGCCGATCATCATCCATGTGGAAGGCAGATTGACATTCCATGATTCGATGCTGGACGTGAAGGATACCTCGAACATCTCGATCATCGGTGTCGGTACGGATGCGATCATCGACGGCTTCGGCTTGAAAATCGTACGCACCAACAACATCATCGTATCCAACCTGACATTCGTGAATGCAGCGGATGACAGCATCGAGGTGGCAAGCTCCCATAATATCTGGATTCATCACAATACTTTCAGCAATGGCTATGATGGACTGCTCGATATCAAGGAAGGGTCCACCAATGTGACCGTTGCATGGAATCATTTCAAGGATCATCGCAAGACTTCGCTGGTAGGCCATTCGGATAACAACGGCTCAGTAGACATCAATCTGAAGGTGACCTATCATCATAACTTCTTCGATGGAACCTATTCGCGCAACCCGCGTGTTCGCTTCGGTCAGGTGCATGTGGTGAACAATTACTATCTGAACAACGGTGCATCGATTGATGGCGGCGGATATGGCATAGGAGCGGCGAATCAGTCACAGCTCGTGGTTGAGGGCAATTATTTCGAGAACGTGAATATGCCGATCATCGTTGGATGGCCCGAGTGGAAAGACTCGCCGATCGGCAATTATCCAGGGTATGTTCGGCATGTGAACAACGTCTTCGATAACAGCGGCGAACCGCACAGCAATGAGTCGGGTCTGACATTTAATCCGGCGGATTATTATGCTTTCCCGGTGGATGATCCGCACAACGTCCGTCAACTGGTGCTGAAGTATGCCGGTGCCGGCAGGACGTCGAGTGAAGTGCCGCCAGATGGTGAGCCGGGAGGCGGCGATGATGAAGGCGGCAGCGAGGATCCGCCAGGAGGCGGCGATGATGAAGGCGGCAGCGAAGATCCGCCGGGAGGCGGCGATGATGAAGGCGGCAGCGAGAACCCGCCGGGAGGCGGCGACGATGAAGGCGGCAGCGAAGATCCGCCGGGAGGCGGCGACGATGAAGGCGGCAGCGAAGATCCGCCGGGAGGCGGCGATGATGAAGGCGGCAGCGAGGATCCGCCGGGAGGCGGCGACGATACGACTGGCGGTCCTGGAAATGGGGGAAGTTCGCCGCCGCCGACCAGCGTGGACAATCCACCTTCGAATGAACCCGATACACTGATCAAGACTGAAGAACACGGCGTGGTCATCACCCCGGACCATGAGACCGTTGAGGAGAACGGGCGTATCAGTCAATTCTACACGGTCAGCTCAGAACTGCTGCTGGAAGCGTTCGAAGCTATCGCCATTGATGGCGGCGCGCAGATCATCATAGAAGCGGAAGATAATGGGCAATCTGAGACAGCCTTCGTGCTGCCGGTGGATGTGTGGGCCAAAGCTGCGGAAGAGGGTCAGGACGTCGTCTTGTCGGTGCGCATCGGCGAGGTTCAGTACGATCTGCCGATCCACGCGATCGATCTGCAAGGAATCGCTGACAGATTCGTCCATGCTGATCAGGCAGCAGTGACGATCTCCATCGCCCGCGTAACCGATCAGGTGAATGAAGAGATCCTGAGCGAGATTGAATCATCGGGGCTGACCAGGGTGGCAGAGATTTATGAGTTTACCATTCAAGTATCGGATGGTCTCATCCGTTACGAATGGGAGAATCTCAATACCTATGTGGTTCGGACGATCGACATCGCGGCGGATGTCTCCTCGACGAACCATCTGACAGCCATCTGGTATGACGAATCCAAAGGGGAATGGATGTTTGTTCCAGCACTGTTCGTCACGGAAGGCGATCGCACGACAGCGATCATCAAACGGAACGGCAACAGCATCTATACGATCGTGGAGCACCAGACGACATTCCGGGATATTCAAGGCCACTGGGCGCAATCGACGATCGAACGGATGGCATCGAAGCTGATCGTTCGGGGAGTGACAAGCGAGCAATTCAAGCCGGATCAGTTCATCACCCGTGCGGAATTCGCCAGCCTGTTGGTGCGAGCCTTGGGCTTGAAGGGGCAAGCGGATGATTCCTTCTCCGATGTTGAGTCCTCGCACTGGTTCTCCGATTCCGTCGGTGCGGCCGTACATTACGGGCTGGTCCATGGAATCAGTGACGAGCTGTTCGCCCCATATGCCACGATTACACGCGAGCAGATGGCGGTGATGATCAGCAGAGCCATGGACCTGGTTGGCGCCGATGTACCTGCGAATCCGTCAGCGCTGGCTCGCTATCAGGATCAAGATCAGATCAGCTCCTGGGCTGTGGAGCATGCTGCAAGAGCAATATCCGCCGGCATCATAACAGGCCGGACGGCAGATACCTTCGCTCCACAGGGCGTGGCGACACGTGCGGAGGCAGTGGTCATGCTGTATCGATTCTTGAAGGCGGTTGAATTTATCAATCCATGATGGCATTTGAGCTCTAGTTAGTAACAATGAGGCTGTCCAGAAAGTCGGTGAAGGCTGACTGATGGATGGCCTCGTTTTATGCAACTACGGGAACATCGAAGAAAAGCCGAATAGTGCTTCTCAGGTCCGTAAGAGCAGGAACCGGTGAGTGGCCTTAGTTCGGGAGGAGCAAGCGGAGGGACGTGGTGCGGTTAGAAGCATTCGCCCGAAGCAGGTGATTGCAGGGGTAGAAGCAACCAATGGAAGCAGTTGACAAGGAGCGGTGACTTATTTGGCGGTGTATCGTAATTGGCAGAATTTAACGGAACATGTTAGCCATGTACTGCGATCCGCCAAAATGTTAAAATGCAAGAAATGACGAATTTTTCGGATGTGAATGCATGTGGACGAACGACTGTTAAAACCGATCCCTGAAGTAACTTATCTCAATACAGAAAACACGTGGAGATACCGGGCGATCCTGCGCTTCTTCTATCGGCAGCATGAACGCCTCAGGCACTATCTGTTCCCGGAAGAGGTATACAATCATCTGAAGCAATATGAAGTGTTCGCCTCGTATTCGGAAGAGATGCTGGAGCACGATCTGCAGCGGCTCGTCGCCTGGGGCAACCTGATCCCGCGTCAGGAGACCGGCAAGGTCTCCTCCATCGAGGAGTTTAAGCGCAAGAAGTTCCGCTACCAATGCAGTCCGTACACAGTCGAGATCGAGCGGATGGTGCATCAGTTGGAGCAGCTAGGCGAGTCTTTCGGCGGCTCGCTGGAGAGGACTCTGTTCGATCGTCTCCTGCAACTGATGAGTGAACTGATGGCTATAGATAACAGCCCGTTCCTGAGCGAGACGGAGCGGGTATACCGCGTGCAGATGATGACTCCCGAGGAAGTGAATCGGCTGTGGGAGGATCTGTTCGACCAGTTTCGCAAGCTGACGGAGAATGCGACGGACTACCTGGCCTACCTGAAGAGCGAGAAAATCGAGGACCTTATGCAGACCGAGGATTTCCTATTATATAAGGAAGCTCTGACCACTTACTTACGCAACTTCATGTCAGCCTTGCAGAAATCGTCGCTTAAGATCGAGTCGATCCTGCTGCATGTCGATCCGGCTTGGCTTGCTCTGACAGTAGAACACGTAGCGGACTATCAGATGAGCATCCCGCGTATGGATGAGAAGCTTGACAAGCAGGACATCATAGCCAAGCTCAGAGATCAGTGGAGCAGCCTGCGCATCTGGTTCTTGGGCATTAACGGCAGCGACAGTGAGATGCAATACATGCAGAACGAAACCAATGAGACGATCCGCAAGATGACGCGCTTCGCACAGCGGCTGGGTGAACGGTACAACAATATGCGCAGCCGCCGCAAAGATTATCTCCATCTCGCAGAGTGGTTCCTCAATCAGCCGATGGAAGAAGCGCACAAGCTCTCGGCCTGTGTGTTCGGCGTGTTCCATACACGTCACCTGTTCGCGGAGCCAATCCGCACGGAGGATATCGACACGAATCTGTGGCGCGAGACTCCTGCTGTGCTGCCGATCCGGCCGCGAACTCGCAACTACCGTGAACGTACGAGACCCAACGCGATCGAAGACAGGTCGGCGGCCAAGGAGCAGATGTTGCAGCAGCATCTGCTCATGAAAGAAGCGGAACGCAGGCTCATCGAGCAGATCATCCGCAGCGACCGGATCCGGCTGAGCGAACTGCAGGAAGTGGACCCTTATGTGCGGAAGACGCTGTTGCAATGGATCGCCAGAGCAGGCGGTCAGGAGCACGGCGTGGCGAAGACGGAGACGGGACGCAGGTTCAAGGTGCTCCAGATCGATGATGAACGGATCGCTCTGGCTTCACCGGACGGCGTCCTGCAGATGCCGAATTATCTGATCATGTTTCTGGACTGAAGGGGGGACTTGCTCGTGTCATCACAGAATATTTATGATGAGCAGGCGAAGGAAGCGGCGGAGTGGCTGCTCGAAAGTTTCTGGGTGCTGCGCGAGGATGATCCGGAGCGCTATCGTATGATCCGTGAGCGGGAGCAGGTGCTGACCGTCTATTTTCGTGAGAAGTTCGGATATCGGTTGATCGTGCATCGGCATTTTGCCAAACTGGAGAAGATTCCTGCTGCGCCTGAGGCGTGGATGGGTATCCAGAAGTTCGTCGATCAGCGGGATTATGCGCTGTTCTGCTGCCTGCTGGCATACTTGGAGACGAAATCAGTGGACGAGCAGTTCCTGTTGTCGGATTGCTGTGAGGAGCTCAAGAGCCTCTATCCTGGCGAATTGGATTGGACCCATTATGAGCATCGCAAATCGTTGGTCCGGGTGATGCAATTTGCCACCGAACTGAAGCTGATCCTCGCGGTGGATGGTGACATCGAGCAGTTCCGGTATGCGGAGTCGAGCGAGGTGCTGTATGAGGTGCCGGTGTATTCCCGCTATTTCATGCGCACGTATCCGAAGGATCTGTTCCAATATCACTCGCTTAAGGAGCTCCTGGAAGCGGAGTATATGGACGACAGCGACGAGCAGACAGGCATGCGGCGGAGACATCGCGTCTATCGTCAACTGTTCCTGACGCCGGCCATGCTGAGAACGAGTGATGACGACGTGGATTTCCTGTATCTTCGAACGTACCGCAACCGGATCCGTGACGATATCGAACGCCATACCAATTACCAATTCGAGTTGTATCGCCATACAGCGATGCTCACACGAACGGAACGGAGCCATCGTATGAACTTGTATCCCGACCAGCGTGCGATCAGCGACATCTCTCTGCAATTTGCAGAACAGCTGCGGGTGGATGTAATCAGCGGGCAGGTGACGGTCGGCTCCCAAGACAAGATCCTGCTCAGCATGTACGAGATCGAGCAACGGGTGCAGGCGTGCCGAGATAAGTATGGTGCAGGTTGGAGCAAACAGTATCGATCGGAGCAGACGGTGCGGGCAACGGTGTTGGAGTTGATCAGCCTGTGGCGAGAGTGGAAGATGGCAGAGGTGGATGAGGAGACGGGAATGGTCGTGCTGTATCCGCATCTGGTGAGGACGACGGGGCGTTATCCGCGTGATTTTATCTTGGACGGTGACATTGATGGCGATGAGCATGAAGCAGAATAAATGGCAGTTGAACCGGGCGGGGCTGTTGAATTTCTGGTATTACGATGATGAGGAATTCCACTTTGCGGACGGCAAGCTCCTCCTGCGCGGAACGAACGGCTCCGGCAAGTCCGTGACGATGCAGAGTCTGATCACGGTGTTGCTCGACGGGCGCAAGTCGCCGGATCGGCTCGATCCCTTTGGATCCAAGGCGCGGCGCATGGAGGATTACCTGCTGGGCGAGCAGGAGGTCGTCGACCGTGATGAGCGGACGGGCTATCTCTATCTGGAATATAAGCGGAAGAACAGCGAGCAATACCTGACGACCGGCATCGGTCTCAGGGCCAAGCGTCATGGCAATCTCGACTTCTGGGGATTCGTGATCACGGACAATCGGCGCGTCGGGCATCACATCGAGCTGTATACGACGGAGATTAATCCCGAGACCGGCAACGCAGATAAGATCCCGCTCTCCCGCAAGCAGCTCGAGAATCGCTTGGAGCAGGGCGGGCAGGTCGTGACGACGCAGCGGGAATACATGGCGCTCGTGAACAAGCATGTCTTCGGCTTCGAGAAGCTGGAGGCCTATGATGATCTGATGAAGCTGTTGATCCAGCTTCGCAGTCCCAAGCTGTCGAAGGATTTTAAACCGACGGTCATCTATGAGATTCTGAACGATGCACTGCCGGCATTGTCAGACGATGAATTGCGTCCGCTGTCCGACACGATCGAGCATATGGACCAGACGAAGCAGCAGTTGGACCAATTGATGCGCGATGAGAAAGCTATATCCAGGCTGTGCAAGCAATATGACGGGTACAATGAATACGTGCTGAGCGAGAAGGCGGCGGCTTATCTGGCGGCCCATCGCAGAGTCGAACAACTGAAGGGGAGAAGCAGCCAGATCAACGGGAAGCTCGCGGAGGCCAAGGCCAGAAGTGAAGCTCTGGAAGTGGAGCTCAGCGCGCTGAGGCAAGAGCAGGCGGCGTTGGAGCAGGAACGGACGCAGCTGGAGAGCGATGACGTATTCAAGCGGGAGCGGGAGCTGCTGCAGCTGAAGGGACAGCGTGATCGATACGAACAGCAACTGAAGCAGAAGGAGCAGGAGCTGGACAAGAAGAAAAAGCGCGAGCGCGACATGATTCAGCAATTGCAGGCTCTGGAGCTGGAGATGCTGGAGTGCGAACGGGAGATGGATGAGCTTGCCGAGGCGCTCGATTCCGATGCGGAGGAAGCGATGTTCGACGCGCACCGTCTCGCCAGAACGGAGTGGCAACAGAGCTGCGGCACCGGTTACAGCTTCCTCGTGTGGAAGCAGGATGCGAAGCGGTATCTGGACCAACTGGAGACAGCGTTGCAGAAGCTGCGTGAGCAGACGCGGGCTCTCGAGCGATACAAGGAATACGATCTTGAACTCGCCGAGGCGCGCAGGAAGCTGGATCTGCAGAAAGCGGAGCTGGACAAGTGGCGCGGACTGTTCGAGGAAGAACGGGGGCGGCTATTGGCTGCGTTGCATGATTGGCATGCGGCGAACCGCTGTCTGAAATTAACCGATAAACAGATGCACGAGACTGCGCGCCGCATGAATGGACTATTGGAGGAATACAGCGCAGATCAGCTGCTGGAACCGGTGCGTCAGGCCCACCAGCAGATCCAGAGTGTCATGGCAGGATCGCTCGCACGCATGGAGCATGAGATTCGGCTGTTGGAGCAGCAATTCGAGGACAAGCAGGCGGAACTGGCCAGTTGGCGGGATAAGAAGGATCCAGAGCCGGAGCGCCATCCGGATACATCGGAGACAAGGCGGAAGCTGACAGAGCAGGGGATTCCTTACATTCCATTCTATGCAGCGGTGGAATTCGCGGCGAACGTGCCAGATGCGGAGAGGGAGAGACTGGAGGCTGCTCTGGCTGCGATGGGTGTGTTGGATGCACTGATCATCCCGGAGAAGAAACAAACGCTCGTCCGGCCTGAGTATGACCGGGTGCTGCGCCCTGAGCCGAAGCTGTTCGCCCATACGCTGGCGGATTGGCTGGAGCCGGCGAATGACGAGGAATCCGCCGTGTCTGGAGAAGACATCATGAATATCCTGACGAGCATCACGCTGGGTGAAGAGGGCGAAGGCTCGGCTTCGTTGGATGAGTCCGGGCGTTATCGGATCGGCCTTCTGAGTGGTCATGCACCTACGCAGACGGAAGCCAGATACATCGGACGCATGGCTCGCCGCAGGTACCGCCAGCAGCAAATCGAGCGGCTGCAGGAGGAATGTGCAGCCATCGCCCATCAGTTGCAACAGGCGCGGGTCCGGCTGCAGGATGAGCAAGCTCGCATGCAGCTGTTGCACGAGGAATTGCGGCAGTTCCCATCGAGCAAGCAAGCTGAGGATGCGCATGGATTCTGGCAGACGGCGAGGCACCAGGTGACGGCCTGCGAGCAGGAAGTGAGCCGCAAGCATGAGCAGGTGAAGGAAGCGGCGAACCGGCTGCAGACGATCCGCAGCGAACTGGTGGAGATGACGAGGCATATCGCGCTAGAGGCCAGAGAAGACGTCTACGAACAAGCCCGCGGCTTCATGCGCACTTATGTATCTGATCTGAATGACCTGGAGGTGCGCAGCTCCAGATTCGTCAGCCTGCGTAAGCAGCATGCGCAAACAGAGGAGTATCGCGAACAGGTTCAACTGGACGTGGATCAGTTGAAGGGTGAGTGCCGGGTAATCGCGGATCAGCTCGCGGAATGCTGCTCCTCCATCGAGGTGCTGAGCCGGCTGCTTCAGGAGATGGGCGCGGATGAGATCAGGCGGCGGATCGCCGAGGTGCTCGGCCGACTTCGCGTACTGCCTGACCAGATCGTCGATCGTGAGAAGCAGCACACCGCTCTGCTGAAAGATCTGGAGCAACTGCGTCAGGATGCGGACGAACTGGGGCGGGAAATGGAGTGGGCCGAACGGTTGCTCGCACTCTGGCAGAGAAGCTTCCAAGAGGAACAGCGGCTGTCGTTCCTCGCTCCTCAGGGATACAATGATGCGCAGGTCGTTGTCCAAGGCGATGATGGCGAAGGGGATAGGATTGCCGAAGGAGTCGGGGCGGCTGGTGCGAGCCAGGTCACGCCTGCCCAATTGCTTCAGTCGGCACGTGCATGGGCACAGCGCCTGAAGGAGGATACGGATCGTGAACGGCTGACAGGTCAGTTAACGTCGGCTTTCTATGAGGCCCAGCGCGTACTCATCGAATATCGTCTGGTGATGGACAGCTCAGATGATCCAACTGATGAGCTGCGTCTTGCGGAGCTTCCAGATCATTACCGCCTCCTGTATGAGGAATGGCAGCAGAAAGCGCGGCGTTCATTTCTCTATATGGAATACGACGGCAAGCGGGTCAGTCCGTACTTCATGAAGACGCAGCTGGAGCAGGACATCGAACGCCAGCAGCTGTATCTGCAGGAGAAGGACCGGGAGTTGTTCGAGGAGATCATCTTCAACAGCGTCGGACGCATGATCCGCGCACGCATCGGTCGTGCGGAACGCTGGGTGGAGCAGATCAATGCGCTGATGGATGAGCGGGATACATCCAGCGGGCTGAAATTCTCGATCCGTTGGAAAGCGAAGACTGCTGAGCGGGAAGAGGAGATGGATACGGAGGATCTGGTGAAGCTGCTGCGTACCGATGCGCGGCTGCTCCGCGACGAGGACATGGAACGGATCACCCGTCACTTCCGCTCCAAGGTCAATCAGGCGAAGGAACTGATCGAGGGCAGCGCCTTCGGCGAAACGCTGCATCAGGTGATCAAGGACATGCTCGATTACCGCAAATGGTTCGCCTTCACCCTGTATTACAGGCGCGAAGGGGAGCAGCGCAAGGAGCTGACCAACCACGTCTTCTACACATTCAGCGGCGGCGAGAAGGCGATGGCCATGTACATTCCTCTGTTCTGTGCCGCTTATTCGAGATACATGGAGGCTCGGGAAGATGCGCCATACATCATCTCGCTGGACGAGGCGTTCGCAGGCGTCGATGAGAACAACATTCGTGATATGTTCGATCTGGTGGAGAAGCTCGGGTTCAACTATATCATGAACTCGCAAGCGCTCTGGGGAGATTATGATACGGTATCCGCGCTGTCGATCTGCGAATTGGTCCGCCCGAAGAATGCGCCTTATGTGACGGTCGTTCGTTATCTGTGGAATGGCAGGGAGATCAGGTCTCTGCAGCAAATGCAGGCTGAAGCAGCCGTGACGAAGGAAGAGGTTGAAGGCGGGACAGAGACGGAAGACCTGGAGTAGTGCATGCAGGATCAGGTGCGGACTTGGCAGGAGCAGAGACGGACAAGAGGAAGCGATGAATGTGCACTGATCACCAGCGGCTATCGGTGCGACATCTGAGCATGTTGTTCATATGAGGGAGCAGGATCAGGGGCCGAAACAGGAGCGATGGATATGGAGCAGGATAAACGTCTGCAGGAAGCGGTTATGTTTTTCTCCAATTCGGGATATCTGCGCTTGCTTCAGGGTCTGGCAGACAAATACCGGAGCCTGGGCAGGCTCGGCGGCAGCGTGAAGCTTGATGGCCTGACAGACGGGGAGCGCGAAGCGATCGGCTTGCTGCTGCGGCGTGACCTGAGTGGAAGTCGTACGGTCACGGTGACCTATGCGCAGTTTGCCCAGGCGATCGCGGACAGCAGGTTCCATGGGATCGATGAGCTCGCCTTGCTGCAACGGGTGCTGGGCACCTCGCTTCTCTCGAAGCGCGAGGAACGGGAACGGCTGGCTGACGGTTGGAACAGGATGATGAGTGAGCTGCTGGCCGGTTGTCACCAGCGCGGCGATGAAGCCGGCGCCAGATGGGTCGAGCATCTGGCCGAGCGCGGTGCAGGCGCACGGCATCTCGTGAGCTGGTTCGAGGCGGAACCGGAGCGGCTGCAGCAGGTTCTGGATGTGGTGTTGCAGGCGATCGCCAGTCTGCCGGATGAGGCATACGAGCGATTGCCGATCTATGCGGCGCGGGTGACCAGGGATCCCCATGCCTTCGATCGTGATCGGGATGAAGGCAAGCTGCTGCTGCAGGCACTGGTGTTCCTGAAGCAGGAGCGCGACCCGGGCTATCAGCCCGATCAGCCGCTCAGCGCGGAACAGGCATCCGAGCTGCTGTATGAATATGGTCTGCTGCGCGACGATATCCTGAACTTCGTCACCTGCTCCGGCATCGTGGCGCTTCGCGATGGCAGCAGGGTGGCCTGGTGGGAGCATGCTGCCCGGGAGCATGTTGCGCTGCATGTGCCGCTTCGGGAGCTGGTGCTGGCGGACACTTTCGTCGCTTATGGCGATGAGGCAAAGGTCCCTGGGTCTGACGGGCGGAGGGTCTATATCGTGGAGAATTCCAGCGTCTACGCCGATCTGCTGGATCGCGTGAAACGGGCAGGTGTCGTGGTGCCGCTGGTCTGCACAGGCGGGCAACTGCATATCGCAGCCTGGCATCTGTTGGACAAGCTGGCGGCGAACGGCTATGAGCTGTATTACTCCGGCGATTTCGACCCCGAAGGTCTGCTGATGGCGCAGCGGCTTCGTCTGCGGTATCGTGAGCGGTTGCGGCTATGGCGGTACTCCGTCCATGATTATGAGAGGTGCTTGTCCGAAGTGGGGCTGTCGGACACCCGATTGAAACAGCTGCAAGCGGTAGAAGACCCGGAGCTTGTGCCGGTCAGAGAGCGCATGCAGGAGCTTCGCTCAGCAGGCTATCAGGAGCAGTTGATTGAAGAGCTGGCTGTTGATATTGGGAGTATCGCATCTCAATAAAACTGGACCTGTCACAGACTTTGCAAGGTGTTTGTGAATGTACGGGATTATGTCGGATCGAATCCGATGCAATCCCGTTTATCATTTGTGTGGTCTTGTACATGGCGGTTACCTCATGGCTGGGATGTTCTCTTGAAGTATAACTTTTTCATTTTTCATGTGTTCATAAGATAGAAGCTGGTAAAGTCATCAAAGTCTATCGTTAATCTCTGGAAATATGGAGGTGTTTTTAGTGATTCGATTGACCATTCCGCTGTAAAGTACATCGTGGTGATTGCAACTGTGCAATGTATCTTTTCTATCAAAAATATCATTAAAGAATGGGTGTGAAATAATGATGAAAAAGTTCTTGTCTAGAATGTTGCCATTATTTCTGGCTATGGTTCTTTTGACGATACCAAATGGTATCTGGGTCAATTCAGCACTAATTAACAGGCCCGAACACGACCTCTTATTATAACTTGAGATGGAGAATTAACAAGCACTGGCCAGTACTATGGAATACGACCATTAATTCGGGATACAGAACATCAAGTCGCCCGGATCATGCAGAAATTGACATTAACTATACGGCTTCGCTCCTGACAGCTACAAGCGAAACAAACAAATGCAATGGCGGTAAACAGTGCTACAAGGCAAACAATATTGCCGCAGCTTGGGATGGAACTGTTGCCAAAGTTGAAACTCCAGATAATCCATCCACTGGATACGGTCGAGTCATATATATCAACCATAATGTAGATGGAGTCTATTATCAGACCAGGTACGCACATCTCCACAGTGTTTCTGTAAACCAATATGATACTGTCAAAGCAGGAGATGTGATTGGTGTTATGGGGAATACCGGCAGCGTTAGCGGAACAACAGGCGTGCACCTACATTTCGAAATCCGGACGTGCACAACATCGACATGTTCAAGTACAACGGACATTGATCCATTGACGCAATTCCCGGGCTATTAAGATCAAAGGTTTAAGGATCAGAGGTTTATCGAAGCTGGAGCGACAGAGCAGCAGCGATGTAATGGAAAACCTTGTGTGTCTGAAGGAAGAGCCCCGGGGTGAAAGTTGGATTGCTTGTGAAGTTCTTACAAACAGGAGTATGCAATACATTGTATGGGAGGGGTCTTATGAAAAAGACAGCGGCTTCTATAATCCTTGTCCTGATCTTTATCTTACTGGTTGGCTGCACCGATAAGGATGAATTTAAAACCAATCTTCAAAAAATAATCGTACCGGATATGTCTGTCTCCATTTTGGAAGCCAATGAAAAAACTCAACTTTCGTGGTTGAAAGATATTTCCAGATTCCAAGATGAAACGTTGAGAAGCAAAACGTCCAATCTTTCTGATAAGGACATCCAAACGGTCAAGGATCATTTATCTCAGGTATATGGGCCGGAGTTAGTGCAAATTCACGTGGAAGATATCTATAAGTATGACGAGGGTACGCGCACATATTACGTTCCTGATGGAGATTGGTCCATGTACAGTTTAGATGAATGGTCTTCAAGTGAAATCTCCCTCACGTCTCGATCGGAGCAATCTGCAACGTTTTTGCTGAGTGGCATTGATTTTGCCGGTGATGAACAGAAATATCAGTTAGATTTCTCAATATCGAATGGGAAATTATTGCTTGAAAAAAGAACATACCTGAGGTAGATCGCTTGAAGCTGGAATCTCATCATGTGAGCAGAGTGTCTTGGCAAACACTCTGCTTTTTTTGGTCGGCGTGCCCAGCGAAGCACGCATCTTCTATCCGGTGAGTCACGGGAGGGGCCAAGCCCCCGTGTAGCTAGGATGCCTGCGTAAGGCGAAATCTGTACGTAGAAGCGCATCGACGAAAGTACCTGTCAGAGACAGGGCGAGCAACATACCAGACCGTAACATGAAGTGAATCCTGCCGCGTCGTCAAAAAGGTCCCGAAAGGGGGAAGAGAGGAAGCCGAGTCTCGCGACTATAGACGAAGGCCATGGAAGCCCCGTTGGGGATCCCGACGGTGATCTGTGGGAACGACATGGCAAGGGGCTTGGGGAACTGACGCGTTCTGCGGACGATCTGGTGGTCATCTGCAAAACGAGGAAGGACGCTGAGCGGGCGTATGAACTCATACGAGCGATCATGG
>CALGAO010000089.1 GCA_937957685.1 uncultured Paenibacillaceae bacterium | reverse complement strand
CGAACTCCTGGCCTCCGAGCCTCCGGAGCTGCCGCTACCGCCGCCGGAACTGCCACCGGAGCTGCTGCCCGAGGCGCACCCCCCCACGATCATCATCATGGCGATCAGGACGATCAACGTCCGGATGATGGTCCGAAAGCTCCTGCCGCTTCCATTACCCCATGTGTTCATATCGGTTTCTCCCTCCCGATCGATATCTGTATCTGAGTCTGTTGCGGATGGACGCAAGATGATTACTTGTTGAATTCTTTCATTAATTTACGTTCGAGCAGGACAACACCCCCATACATGATCATGGACAGAATCGACAGGACCACTACCCCCACCCAGACGAGATTGATGTCCAGGATCGTCCCCGCATACAGGATCATGCGTCCGATGCCTTCGCGGGAGGCGATGAACTCCCCTACGATCGCTCCAGCCAGCGCCAGTGCGATATTGATGCGCAGACTGCTGATGATCCACGGCATGGACCAGGGGATGACGACCTTCGTGAACACTTGCCAACGCTTCGCGCCGAGGGAATACATGAGCTTCTCCATGTCGGCGTCTACGCTCTTGACCCCGCTGTAAGCGGATATGGCGCCAACGATCACCGTCATCGCGATCGCCAGGGCCACCTTCGATGTGAAGCCGATGCCGAACAGGATGACCAGCACCGGGGCGAGCGCAAGCTTCGGCATCGCATTTAGTATGACCAGATACGGCTCGCACACCTCCGCATACTTGCGAGACCACCAGAACGTCAGACCGA
This sequence comes from uncultured Paenibacillaceae bacterium, assembly GCA_937957685.1. GTDB lineage: Bacteria > Bacillota > Bacilli > Paenibacillales > DA-C8 > Insulibacter. The sequence goes on along the minus strand of CALGAO010000089.1, from coordinate 94,376 downwards.
GGATGGCTCCACCAAGCGTACCGAGGACGAAACCGAGGATCGTGGAGCCCGAGGTATACAGGATGTCGCCGAGCAGATTGCCCTTGAGGGCCTGGACCCACGCCGTCTGCAGGATCATGCTCGGACTGCTCCAGTAATAGGAGTCCATCCAGCCGATCGTCGTGAACACTTCCCAGCCAACGATCAGGAGCATGCCCACCGCGATCCGCCACCACATGACGTTCCGCCGATGGCTTCGCTCCAGCGCCTCCGGGTCCTGGATGACCGGTCTCTCCTTTCTCACCAGCGATTCTTCGCGCTCCGCCGCCTCGATGCCTACCGGTGATGCAACCGCTTCGTTTGTGAGTGAGCTTGCCATAGTTTCCTCCTCCTTTTATCTTGGTCATCTATGAGATCAAGAGATTCTTTCGCTCGCTTCCGCGATGCGAACCTCTTCACTCAGCAGATCGAGCAGACGCTGCTTCAATTCCGTGAATTCCGGGCTGGTCATATCGCTCTGCGTTCTCGGGCGCGCCATCGGCACCGTGATCTTCGCCTTGATGCGTCCGGGTCTTGCCGAGAAGACGTAGATGTCATCCGACAGGTAGATCGCTTCATCGATGTCATGGGTGACGAACAGCACCGTCTTGCGGAAGTCCTCCCAGATCTGCAGCAGCCAGTTCTGCATCATCAGCCGGGTCTGCGCATCCAGGGCACCGAACGGCTCATCCAGCAGGATGATGTCGCGGTCGTACAGGATCGTGCGAAGCAAGGCGGCCCGTTGCCTCATCCCCCCTGAGAGCTCTTTCGGGTAGTGGTTCTCGAACCCCTTGAGCCCGTATTTCTCCATCAGAGGCAGGGCGCGCGCCGTCGCCTCCTTCTTCGGCACGCCGCGGATCTCCATGCCGAGGATGATGTTGTCCAGGATCGTGCGCCACGGGAGCAGCATATCCTTCTGCAGCATATAGCCGACATAGCCCGTCTTGCCCACGATATTCTGTCCGTCAGCCATCACCTTGCCCGTGGACGGCGGCATCAGGCCAGCGATGATGTTGAACAGCGTGGATTTGCCGCAGCCGCTGGGCCCGATGATGCTGACGAAGCGCCCTTCCTCGATGAACAGGCTCGTGTCCTGCATCGCCACGATCTCCTTGCCATTGCGCATGAAATACTTGGACACTCCGATCACTTCAACCTTGTTGGCCATAAGCACTCTCCCTCTCTCACGTGTAATGGGTCATATATGCAAAAAGCCGGCACAAGACCAGTCCCACATGCGGGGTTCAAGACTTGTACCGGCAACTCACCAGCTCTCCTCCTCAGTCTGCCGACCGATTCAGAGTTCCGATTCATTGTTCAGATACATCATGACATCCTGCTCGAAGATGACGATCGTACCGGCTTGTTCGGTCGCAATATCGTAATCTTTCAAGACAGCGATGACTTTCATATGATATTTGGTTTCCAGCAGGGCTCGGAACTCTTCCTTGAACTGCCGCTGCAGCACGCGATCCACGACCGCGCTGGCCATCGGGTCAACCCTGTCGGTGAGCTGGAGAACAGGGATTCTCGTATTGACCGACAGGATGAGAATCTTGTTGCCAATCACATCGACCCTCTGTTGTCGGACACCTGACTGGAAGATCTTCTTGTTCACCTCATTGTAGAGCCGTAACAAATCCTGCTTGAACTCTCCAATGCTTACCAAGAATTCACCCCTTATGTAAGGTTATATCTCATACGAACTTTTCCTATTCATATAATACCGAATAGGCACCTGCCCAGTCAATGTATTTTCAGAATATTGTTATTTATCATAACATTTAAATATCTTTATATGTAATAATAATTTATGTATATCTATCATGAGTCTTCTATTCGGTGCCCGAAAGTTGAAAATCACGGATCCACGTTCCGTAAGCGTCAGGCCATCCGTGTCCCAAGCAACAACCGATTGGAACACAGACAAAAAAATAACCACCTTGTTCAGGTGGTTGCACATAAGTGCTCAGTTTTCGGATAGGAGTGGAGAGAAACCATACTGTACTTTGAATTATATTGTATACGCTTTCAGATGTCAACTGTTTTTTGGTAGCGTTTTCTTGTTTTTTTGAAACAGGATGTGCCGAACCAATCCAGGCTGTCCGCGTCGTCGTGCAAGGAGTTGCCCATACCCGATGCGGACAGCCTGCCTGCCATCAATAGCGAACCGTATATCCTTCCGCCGCAAGCAGCTGCTTGGCCGTATCCAGATCCTGATCGTTGCGGAATGACAGCCGCATGACGCCAGGCACATCGGCCCTGCTCTCATGGATCTGAATATTGCTCAGATTGATCTGATGATCGCTGAGGATCGTCGTGATCCTGGCGATGACGCCCGGCGTATCGGGAACATCGACGTACAGATCATGGAGCATCGCATGCAGCACGCCCTTGCGCCGCTCTGGCAACCGGCTGCGGAATTCCGTGGCCTCGGCAAATTGACGCTCGATGCCCGCCGCATCCTCGTTCACGAGGAGCTGCCGGAACCGCTCCATCTCCGCTTCCCAGTCGCCGAGCAGTCGAAGCAGCACGTCCTTGTTATGAAGCAGAATATCACGCCAGATCACCGGATCGCTGGAGGCGATCCTTGTCAGATCGCGGAACCCGCCTGCCGCCAGATCCTGATACAGCGGATTGATCTCATTGTAACGGGCGATCTGGTTCACCAGCGCCACCGCGATGATATGCGGAAGATGGCTGATCGCGCCGACGATCTCGTCATGCAGTTCGGCATCGACCCGAATGATGCGGGCGCGCGTGTAGGACAGCAGCCGCTCCAGCCTCGCGTATACGTCGACCGGCACCTGTTCGTTCGGCGTCAGGACATAGAACGCATTCTCGAACAGATAGGATGACGCGGCCTCCACGCCCGAGCGCTCAGAGCCGGCCATCGGATGTCCGCCGATGAAATAAACGTCTTTCATCTGAAGCCGTCTGGCGCAGCGTTCGATGGACCCCTTCGTGCTGCCGACATCGGTGATGATGCAGCCTTTTTTCAGCGGCAGCTCGATGAGCTGCTCCAGATAAGACTCCAGCATGCCGACGGGCACGCACAGGAAGATGACGTCCGCGTCCTCCGCCGCCTCCCGGATCGAGGTCGTCGCATGATCGACAACGCCGCGCTTCATATATTTCTCCACCGAGGCGGGATTCTTGGAATACCCGACCACCTGGATGTCAGGCTTCCCCTTGAAGCAAAGAGCCAGAGAACCTCCGATCAATCCGACACCAAATATCGCGATCTTCATCGTTCAGCCAGGACCTCTTCCAGTGCCGTGATAAACTTCGCATTCTGCTCCTCATTGCCGACCGTGACGCGGATCGCGGTCGGGAAGCCGAGCGTATGTCCGCCGCGAACGATGATGCCCTTGCGCATGAGCTTATCGAACAGCTCCCTGGCATCGCGCCGGCATTCCACCAGGATGAAATTGCCATAGGCAGGGTAATATGACAGTCCCAGACGGTCGAAATGCCCGGTCAGGTATTGGATGCCTTCGCGATTTTTCCTGCGGCATTCGGCGATGAACGCCTGGTCTTTCAGCGCCGCCCTGGCCGCTGCCTGCGACAGGCGCGTCGTGTTGAACGGACCGCGAACCTGATTGATCGCTTTGATGACATCCGGATGGCCGATCCCGTAACCGATGCGCAGGGCGGCCAGACCATAAGCCTTGGAGAAGGTGCGCAGCACGATCACATTCGGGTAACGGTCAAGGTAAGTCAGCCCGTCCGGATAGGACGGGTCGTCGATGTATTCGCTGTAGGCCTCATCCAGCACGATCATGACGTGCGGCGGAACCTTGGCGACAAATGCGTCCAGCTCATCCTTCGTGACGATCGTGCCGCTCGGATTGTTCGGATTGCAGACCCAGACGATCTTCGTCTTGTCCGTGATCGCTGCCGCCATCGCCTGCAGGTCATGGGTTCCGTTCACCAGCGGCACCTCGATGCAGGTCGCGCCTTCGATCTGGGCATTATGTCGGTATTGCACAAAGCTCGGCGTCGCCATGACGGTCTCATCGCCCGGCAGAAGATAGGCTCGCGTGAGCAAGGCGATGAGCTCATCCGAGCCGGCGCCGATGATGATCTGATTGGCGTTGACGCGGTAAAATTCAGCCAGGGCGCTTACCAGCTCCACGCTGGCTCCGTCCGGATACAGCTGAGTCTGGCCCAGCTCTTCCACAATCGCCTGCTTCGCATGCTCTGAACATCCATATGGATTCTCATTGGAAGCGAGCTTGATCACTTCCTCAAGACCAAGCTCGCGTTTCACATCCTCGATAGGTTTGCCGGGTTGATATACTGGCAGATCGATGATGGTAGATTTCGGTTGCATCCGCTACTCCCCCAATTTATCGTTATCCCTTTAATTGTGCCACAAATTGACGGATTTGCAACAGTCCCTGTTGCTTCGTCTCAGGATTCCGGAGAAGGGGGAGAGCCTCTTCGATCTTCCGAACGATGGCGCTGCCTACGATAACCCCATCGCATAATGCCGCAAATTTCTCCACCTGCGCCCTGTTCGAGATTCCGAAGCCTACACATACCGGCACCCGGCTGGCTTCACGCACCGTGCCGATGAACGAGTCCACCGATTCGGCGAACTGGCTGCGCTCGCCGGTAACACCAAGCGACGAGACGCAGTAGACGAAGCCGCTGGCGCGGCTGACGATCTTCTGCACGCGCTGCTCGGAAGTCGGCGCGACGAGCGGGATCAGATGCAGGCCATGCTCCTCCGCCAGACGCTTGACCTCACCGTCCTCTTCGCACGGCAGGTCGGGGATGATCATGCCGCTGATGTCATGCTCGACGAGCAGCTTCATGAATCGTTCGAGTCCGAGCTGCAGCACCGGATTGTAATAGCTGAACAGGATAAACGGCAGCTCGATGTCGCGCTCCCTGGCCAGTCTGGCGATGCGGATCACATCGGTGATGCGCACCTGATGGGCCAGTGCCCTCTCCGACGCCCGCTGGATGACCGGACCATCGGCGAGCGGGTCCGAGTAGGGGACCCCCAGCTCGATCATGTCCGCCCCGGCATCCGACAGCTGCTGGATGATCTCCAGCGAGGTTTCCAGGTCGGGATCGCCCACCGTGATGAACGGGATGAGCGCTGTTTCTCCCCGTTCCTTCAAGGAAGCAAACACTTCATCGATGCGGTTCATCGCGCATCACCTCCCAGCAGATCCATGATCTGGGCCACGTCCTTGTCGCCGCGCCCCGACAGATTGACGACGATGATCCGGTCGCCGGGAAGAGTCGGCGCCAGCTTCGCCGCGTATGCGATCGCATGGGCGCTCTCCAGCGCCGGGATGATGCCCTCCGTCCGGCTGAGCAGCTGCAAGGCATCCAGCGCTTCCTGGTCGGTGGCGGGCACGTACTTCGCTCTTCCGATCGATTTCAGATAAGCGTGCTCGGGCCCGATGCCCGGGTAGTCGAGTCCGGCCGAGATGGAATGGGCGGGCAGCACCTGTCCGTACTCGTCCTGCAACAGGTAGCTGTAGGAGCCCTGGAACACACCTTCCGTCCCCTTCGTCATCGTCGCCGCGTGTTCATGGGTATCGATTCCTTTGCCCGCCGCTTCCACGCCAATCAGCTCCACCTCCTCATCTTCGATGAACGGATAGAACATGCCGGCCGCGTTGCTGCCGCCGCCGACGCAGGCGATCACGACGTCCGGAAGCCGCCCTTCCTGCTCGAGGATCTGCTGCTTCGTCTCATCGCCGATGATGCGCTGGAAGTCGCGGACCATCATCGGATACGGATGGGGACCGGTAGCGGAGCCCAGGATGTAGTAGGTGTCATGCACATGGCTCACCCAGTAGCGCAGCGTCTCGTTGCAGGCGTCCTTCAGCGTGCGCGTGCCCGAGGTGACCGGGATGACCTCCGCGCCGAGCAGCTTCATGCGGAACACGTTGAGCGCTTGCCGCCGCGTATCCTCCTCGCCCATGAACACCTTGCACTCCAGACCGAGCAGCGCCGCCACGGTGGCCGTTGCCACACCATGCTGGCCGGCGCCCGTCTCGGCGATGACCTTCTTCTTGCCCATGCGCTTCGCCAGCACCGCCTGGCCGATCGCATTGTTGATCTTGTGCGCACCTGTATGATTCAGGTCCTCGCGCTTCAGATAGATCTTCGCTCCGCCCAGATGCTTCGTCAGGCGCTCCGCATGATACAGCGACGTCGGACGGCCCGAATATTGGCGGAGCAGATAGCGGACTTCCTCCTGAAAGCTCTCTTCCCTGGAATAATGCAGATAGGCTTCCTCCAGCTCGTTCAGCGCGTTCATGAGCGTCTCCGGCACATACCGCCCGCCGAATTTGCCGAATCGGCCGTACTGGTCAGGCATGATCCTGGTCATGTTGCTTCACCCTTTCCACAAATGCTGTGATCTTCGCGATATCCTTGATTCCGTTCGTTTCCACTCCGCTTGACACATCGACGCCGTGCGGCCGATATTCGGCGATCAGCTCGCCCACGTTGTCCGGCGTGAGCCCTCCGGCCACGAACAGCCTGACTCCGGACCGCTCGGCCCACTCCCGATATGCCGGAATGACCGGCCAGCGGAAGGTGCGTCCCGTGCCGCCTGACGCCTGGGGATCATACGTATCCAGCAGGATCGCATCCGCGATGCCGGCATACTCGTCGGGCATGTCGATGGACGCGCCCGCATCGTCCGCATGCTCGGGCACGGCCAATGCCTTGAACACCCCCACTCCGAATTCATCCCGCACCAGTCGACAGAACTCCGGCGTCTCGCTGCCATGCAGCTGCACCACGTCCAGCGGCACGATGCTCAGCGTTTCCTCGAGCTCCCGGAGCGTCGGATTGACGAATACGCCGACCAGCCGAGTCGGTGTGACCGGCCGCGCTTCAGCGAAGGCTACGGCCAGTTGGGCGGCCTTCTCCGGCGTCACCTGCCGCTTGCTTGGCGCAAAGACCAATCCGGCATAATCAACGGGCAGGCGAGCCAGCTCCCTGATCGTTTCAACATTGCGTATCCCGCATATTTTCACCCATGCAGCCATTTCTAACTCTCCTTGCTGCGAGCAAGCACCGGTCCCATCAGCTGATGGACGGCTTCTCCGACATCGGCCTGACGCATGAAATGCTCGCCCACCAGCACGGCGTGCGCGCCGATCGATTCCAGCCAGCGAATGTCTCGCGGATCCGAGATGCCGCTCTCGCTGACGATCGTGACATGATCCGGCATCAGATCGATCAGCTGCCTGGTATGCTCCAGGTCGACCTCGAAGGTTTTCAGATTGCGGTTATTGACGCCGATCAAGGTCGCTCCGTCCAGCTCCAGCACCGTCTCCAGCTCATCCCGGCCGTGCACCTCGATCAACACGTCCATGCCGAGTTCCCTCGCCAGCTTCAGGTAAGCCTGAAGCCGCTGCTTCGTCAGGATCGCCGCGATGAGCAGGATCGCGTCGGCGCCGATCAGCCTGGCCTCATAGATCTGCAGCTCATCGATGATAAAATCCTTGCGCAAGAGGGGCAGGCTGACCGCATGTCGGATCTGCGTCAGATATTCACCCGCCCCTTGGAAAAACGGATTGTCCGTCAGCACAGAGATGCAATCCGCGCCTGCCGCTTCATATGCCCTGGCGATGCTGACCGGATCGAAATCCGGGCGGATCAGCCCCTTGGACGGAGACGCCTTCTTCACTTCCGCGATGAGGCCTACCGGGCGGCGCCTCGAGTCGGACAGCGCCCGCTCGAAGCCGACGCATGCCGGCAGCTTGGCGATGCCTCGCTCCGCGTCGGCGACGGTGAGCGTCTCTTTCAGCCGCGCCACTTCCTGCTGTTTGCTCGCGACGATCTTGTCAAGATACATGGCTGACAACTCCCGTATAATCGATTAACTCCTGCAATTTGCGCAGAGCGGCGCCAGAATCGATCGCCTGCGCTGCTAATTGTACCCCTTCGCGCAGATCCTCGCAACGGTCCGCGGCGTACAGGGAGGCTGCGGCATTGATCAGCACGATGTCGCGATAGGCTCCTTGCGCTCCGCCGAGCACCTCGCGCACGATCTTCGCATTGTGCGCCGGCTCTCCGCCCATGACCTGCTCCAGCGAGTGACGGCTTAGGCCAAGCTCCTCCGGCGCGATCTCATAGGTGCGAATCTCGCCGTTCCTCAGCTCCGATACTTTCGTCGGCGCGCAGATGCTGATCTCATCCAGCCCGTCGAGGCTGCCCACCACGAGCGCGTGCCTGGAACCGAGCTCCCGCAGCACGCCGGCGATCAGCTCCGTCTTCGACCGGTCGTAGATGCCCATCAGCTGATGCTCCGCATTCGCCGGGTTCGTCAGCGGCCCGAGCACGTTGAATACCGTGCGAATGCCCAGTTCCCGGCGCGGTCCTGCCGCATGCTTCATCGAAGGATGATAGTTCTGGGCGAACATGAAGCAGATGCCGATGTTCTCGAGGCATGCCGCCGCCTGTTCATGCGTGAGCATGATGTTGACGCCCAGAGCCTCCAGCACGTCCGCGCTGCCGCTCTTGCCGGACATTGCGCGATTGCCGTGCTTCGCCACGGGGACACCCAGCGAGGCGCAGATGATCGCCGAGGTCGTCGACACATTGAACTTGTGGATGCCCGAGCCGCCGGTGCCGCAGGTGTCGAGCACGCCGCTCAGCCGATGGTTCAGGCGGATCGACTTCTCCCGCATCACTTCCGCGAAGCCTGCGATCTCCTGCACCGTTTCCCCCTTGATGCGCAGGGCTGTGAGCAGCGCGCCGATCTGCGACGTGGTGGCTTCCCCTTCCATGATCGTCGTCATGACAGATCGCGCTTCCTCTCTCGTCAGAGACTCGCCTTCGATCAATTTGCCAAGTGCCTGTTTCATATCGATCTTGCTCATCATCGCTTCCTCCTCGAGCTTTATCGTCTTGATCTCTCTTCGGCCGATTCATCGGGCGATCGTGTCTCGGCTGGCAAACACCGCTTCCGCTGTGCGGATCGCCTTCAGGAGCGCCTTCGCCTTGTTGACCGTCTCCTGGTATTCGTTCTCCGGAACCGAGTCCCAGACGATGCCCGCGCCGGCCTGCACATAGGCCTTGCCGTTCTTGAAGATGATCGTGCGGATCGTGATGCAGGAGTCGAGATTGCCGGAGAAGCCCAGATATCCGATCGCTCCGGCATAGGCGCCGCGCGCTTCATGCTCCAGCTCGGCGATGATCTCCATCGCTCGCAGCTTGGGCGCTCCCGATACCGTGCCCGCAGGCAGACAGGAGATGAAGGCATCGAAGAAATCCTTGTCCTTCTGGAGTCGCCCCGATACATTGGACACGATGTGCATGACGTGCGAATAACGTTCGATCTGCATGAAGCTGTCGCATACCACGGTGCCAAATTCCGATACGCGGCCCAGATCATTGCGCCCAAGATCCACCAGCATCAGGTGCTCGGCTCTCTCCTTCTCATCCGCGAGCAGCTCTTCCTCCAGCCTTCGATCCTCCTGCTCCGTCCTGCCGCGCGGCCGCGTCCCGGCGATGGGCCGGGTGGACACCCTGTCCCCCTCAACCCGCACCAGCAGCTCGGGCGAGGTGCCGACGATCACCTCGTCGCGGAGCTTCAGCACATACATATAAGGAGAAGGATTCATCGTGCGAAGCACGCGATAGACGTGGAGCGGCGACACATCCGTCGTCATCTCGAACCTCTGGGAGAGCACGACCTGGAAGATATCGCCGGCGCGAATGTATTCCTTGGCCTTCTCCACATTCGCCATGAACTGCTCCCTGGTCACATTGGAGCGCACCGTTCCCAGCTCCACATCGTCCGGTATCGAGTATCCGGGGATGCCATCCATGTGAATCGGGGATTGCAGGCGCCAGATCGTGCGTTCCAATGTTCGCACCGTCTCCTCGTAAGCGGCCCGGACCGCTTCCTCATCTCCGCCCTCGGGAATGTGAACATTGGCGATAATATGGATCTGATGCTTCACATGGTCGAAGGCGATGACCTGGTCGCAGAACATGAATTCGATGTCTTCCATCTGCAGATCATCGTTCCTGTGCGGCGGCAGCTTCTCGTAATATTGCAGCAGGTCGTAGCCGAAGAAGCCGACGGCCCCGCCGGTGAAGCGCGGCAAGCCCTCGATGGCCGGACTGGAATAGCCGGCAAGCAGGCGGCGCATCGTCTCGACCGGCTTATCCTCGATCATCTTCGTCTCGCCGTCCTTGGTTTCAATCCTCAGGCGTCCGTTCTTGCCCCTGATCACCATGAACGGGTCCGTGCCGATAAACGAATATCGCGCCAGATTCGCCCCGCCCTCCGCGCTTTCCAGCAAGAAAGCGTAAGGCTCGTCATAGAAATGCTGGAACACGCGGATCGGAGTCTCCGTATCCGCCAGCAGCGTGCGGACGATCGGCACGAGATTGTGCTCCTTCGACAGACGGAGCACCTGTTGCAGTTCGGTATTGGCCATCCTCTTCATCCTCCTTGGGTGGTTCGTGAGCGAACGAGAGCGAGGAGTGGTCGCGGCTGCGCATCTGATCGGGACGCCGACTCGTCAAAATAAAAAAACCTCCACCAGCGGTAGAGGTTCTCATGACAGATCGATCAAAACAGCGCAATGAAAGGTCAAGCCCCGATATGCCCAACCCATCAGGCTGGCACGCTCAGGCGTCACCATCTCATCTCGGCTCATCTGTGCTCGGCTCTACTCACTCGTCTCAAACTAATCGTCACTAACTAAGCTAAACAATACTATACATCATCGTCGCTGTCTTGGCAAGATAAACAACACATAAAACTACCTAATTATATAAGATATTATCAGTTCAATCGCAAAGGCCCGGGAACCCGCGAAGATCCCGTATCCTCATACCTTCTCCGTCAGATCCGGGCGAAGCCTCCTCGCTTCGTACAGGTAGACGTGCACCATATCCTTCTGCAGCTTGTCCGTGTTCACCTGCATCATGAAACGGATGCAAAGCGGCAGGCTGCCCGGAACCGGAATCTCCAGCGAACACATCAGCGGCACCATATCCCAGCCTTCCACCTCACGCACCGCTCTTGCCGGAAACGTGGCGTTCAGATCGCCGGTTACGGTGATCAGCAGGCTGCACACATCCTCCGGCTTCACGTCGTTCGCTTCAATGATCTTCTCCAGCAGCTCTTTCGTCGCAGCCAGTATCTCCGCTTCTCCGTTGCGCGGAACCGTCGTCGCCCCGCGAATACCTCGCACCGCCATCCCTCATGCCTCCTGTTTCAATTCATCGATGATCGCCCTGATCCAATCCGCCTCGATATCGTTTCGAATCTCGACCTGACCGATCGCCACAGGCACGACAAACACCATCTTGCCATCCTTGAACTTCTTGTCATGCATCATCGCGTTCATGATCTGCTCGCGATCATAATGGGCCGGGAGTCGGATGGGCAGACCGAACTTCCGGATTACGCGCTTCGTGACCGTATGGATCTCCTGGTCATACCCCAATCGGACGGCCAGTCTGGCTGCCCCGACCATGCCGATCGAGATCGCCTCGCCATGCTGCAGCTCGTTGTAGCCGGCCACCGCCTCCAGCGCATGACCGATCGTATGCCCGAGATTGAGGATCGCCCGGAGGCCGCTCTCCCGTTCATCCTGGGAGACAACCTGCGCCTTCACGTGGCACCCGACATACAGCGCATGCGCGATGGCTTCCGGTTCAAGGGCCAGCAGCTCTTCCGCATGCTCCTCGCACCAGTTGACGAACGAGGCGTCCCAGATGAGGCCGTGCTTGATCACTTCGGACAGGCCGGCACGGATGTCGCGTTCCGACAGCGTCGCAAGCGTCGCCGTGTCATAGCAGACGAGCTCAGGCTGATGGAAGGCGCCGATGATATTCTTCGCCAGCGGATGATTGACGCCGGTCTTGCCGCCCACGCTGCTGTCGTGCGCAAGCACCGTCGTCGGCATCTGCACGAAGCGGATGCCACGCATATAGCAGGCCGCCGCGAAGCCTGCGAGATCGCCCACGACTCCGCCGCCAAGGGCGATGATCACCGACCTGCGATCAAGGCCCGCTTCCAGCGCCGTTGTGATGATGTTCTCCAGCTGCGCCAGCGACTTGGACTGTTCGCCCGCCGGGATGATGTGGCTGCAAGCCATATACCCGGCAGCCTGAAGCACATCCAGCACCGGCTGCAGATGGTGCTTCGCCACCTGATCATCGGTGACGACCAGCAGCCTGTTCACCGTCCTGATGCCGCGCTCGGCGAGAAAGCCCGGCAGCTGACCGATGATCCCGTGCCCGATGAGGATCGGATAGGAGCGGTCGCCAAGATCGACATTCAACCGTCTCATCCAGGATACCTCTCCAGCTGCTTCAGATATTGCTCATAATTCGCGCGAATCTCTTCCATCGAGTCCCCGCCGAACTTCTCCAGGAAGGCGTTCGCCACTTCCCATGCAACCACATGCTCCATCACGACGCTGGCCGCCGGCACCGCGCAGCTGTCCGTCCGCTCCACCTGCGCCTTGAACGGCTGCTTCGTATCGATATCGACGCTGACGAGAGGCTTGAGCAGCGTCGGGATCGGCTTCATGACGCCGCGCACGACGATCGGCATGCCGTTCGTCATGCCACCCTCGAATCCGCCCAGGCGGTTGGAGGCGCGATAGTAGCCGCGATCTTCCGAGTACAGGATCTCGTCGTGCACCTTCGAGCCTGGCAAACGTCCCGCTTCGAAGCCGATGCCGAACTCGACGCCCTTGAACGCGTTGATCGAGACGACCGCCATCGCGATGCGCGCGTCAAGCTTGCGGTCATATTGAACATGACTGCCGAGGCCGATCGGCACTCCCTCGACGATGACCTCCACCACGCCGCCGATCGAATCGCCTTCGCTGCGAATCTTGTCGATGTGCTCGATCATCTTCGCTTCCGCTTCCTTGTCCACCACACGCACCGGGGACTCCTCGGTGATCCTCGCGATCTCGTCGATCGGCAGATCGTAGCGCCGCGCCTCGATCTCCCCGATGCGGATCACCTGCCCCGCGATCTTGATGCCGAACTCCGCCAGCAGCTGCCGGGCCAGGGCGCCTACCGCCACCCGCGCGGCCGTTTCCCTGGCGCTGGAGCGCTCGAGCACATTGCGGAGATCCTTCAGATTATATTTCAGACCGCCGTTCAGATCCGCATGTCCCGGACGAGGGCGGTGCACGCGGCGCAGCTCCTCATCCGTCCCTTCCACCGGCTCCACATTCATCACATGCGCCCAGTTCTGCCAATCCTTGTTCTCGATCACAAGGGCGACCGGCGCGCCGGTCGTCCTGCCATGTCTGACGCCGCCGACGATCCTGGCCGTGTCCTTCTCTATCTGCATCCGCTTGCCGCGTCCATGTCCGAGCTGCCGACGATGCAACTGGTAATTCAATTCCTCAAAATCAATCTTCAGATTGCTCGGCAGACCTTCCACGATCGCCGTCAACTGCGGACCGTGCGTCTCTCCCGCGGTCAAATATCTCACTAGCCGTTCCTCCTTACTCTCTTCCGCATCATTCCATACATGAAGACCATTCGATGCTTTAGCGCTTTTATGCGATGCATGATTCCATATGCTCATTATAGTATAGCAAGCTTTTCTTCACAAGGAAAGTTGTTGCGCCATCCTGATCCGGCCGCCCGAACACAAAAAGAAGCTGCCAGATCCTACCCTTCTGGACAGCTCCATGCCAAGCCCTGTATGTAATCTGTGTGCACCGGCCAACCTGCGGTCAGCGTGCTGTCCGCCTGCGATCAACCTTCCGGTTAACCCACCGGTTGCTTGTTCCTCACGACCCGTATGCCATCAAACGCGCTATCCTTCATGATGCCCATGACCTGCATGGAATCGATCCCCAGGATCTGGGCGCATTCCTGCAGATTGATCATCCCGCGGCGATAAGCCTGAATCACTTTCCACTTCTCCATAACGCAACCTCCATAGGGGATTCAATCCTGTAATCCTAGTATAGGAAGCGTTGACAGCTTCTATACGCGCTGCTGAAAGAAAGGATGTCATCCCCGAAGCAGGTGGGACGCGGGCTCCTGCCGCAGCCGCTCATATGCGCCTGTAGAAGAAAGTATCCGCCGACTCCAGGCCGTATTGGCCAGGTGAGAAGATCTGCTCCGTGCTGCCGACGAACAGGATGCCTCCCGGCTTGAGCGCCTGGGCGAACCTGTGATACAGCTGATGCTTGGCCTCGTCCGTGAAATAGATCGTCACATTGCGGCAGATGATCAGGTCATATCCTTGATCGAAACGGTCAGCAAGCAGGTTGTGCCGCATGAAGCGAACGTTCTGGCGCAAGGCGGGCGAGATCTCCCAACGCCCGTCCTCCAGTCGCTTCAGATACTCCTTCCTGTACGATTCCGGCACCTCGCGCACCGAGCGCTCATGATAGATGCCGCGCTTCGCCGCTTCCAGCACCTGCTCGTCCAGGTCGGTGGCCAGGATGGACGCCTGATTCAGCGCCCCCAGGCGATGCAGGATCATCGCCAGCGTATACGGCTCCTCGCCGGTGGAGCAGGCAGCGCTCCAGCACTTGAGGCGGACGTGATTCCTCGTCCATTCCTGCAGGAATTGATCCCGCAGGATCTCCCATCGCCGGCAATTGCGCCAGAACTCGGAGACGTTGATCGTCATCCTGTCGAGGAATTCCTTGAGCAGTACCGGATCGTCCGCCATAGCCCGATAGAACTGGATAAACGTGGCGAACCCCTTCTTGTCACGGAAAGCCGTCAGACGCCGCTTCATCTGCGCCTCTTTGTAGAGGGACAGATCGATGTTGGCCAGCGTCTTCACTTTCTCAATAAATACAGCAAAATCATCCATCCCGCTCTCTCCCACATATCCATACGATGAAAAAACCTGATGCTCTGGTGAGTCTCCCCATGGCCAACCGGCCATCCCATCCGCCAGTCCAGCCTGCGTCGTGAATGCCGGATCAAGTATCCGGGCCAATCTCCAGCAGGCAAGGCAGCTTGTCCGTTCCTCAGATCCACTTCTGGATCGTCAGCTCATAATCCAGAAGCTCTTCGGGGCGGAAGTAGATCGCGATCTCACGCTCCGCACTCTCCCTGGAGTCCGCGCCGTGGATGACATTGCGGTTCGTATGCACGGCGTAATCGCTGCGGATCGTGCCAGGCGCAGCTTCCAGCGGATTGGTCTTCCCCATCATCGCTCGACAAAGCTCCACCGCACCGTCTCCCTGCCAGACCATGGCAAAGACCGGTCCGGAGGTGATGAACTCGACAAGCGGCGGGAAGAATGGCTTGCCCACATGCTCCGCATAATGCTGATAGGCTTGCTCCTGGGTAAGCCTCAGCAGCTTGGCTCCGATCAGCTTCAATCCCTTGCGCTCAAAGCGCGAGATGATCTCCCCGATCAATCCGCGTTGTACGCCATCCGGCTTTACCATCAGAAAAGTGCGTTCCATATAACCCCTCCACCGTTATGTGCATGATGTTTGGCCTAACACTTGGATCCATCAATAACTGCGGTTGACGATGAACGATGCGATCGCCATCAGGTCATTGCGCGCTTGCGATGAACTGAGTGACTGGATGGCGTTCATCGCCTTGTCGATGTATTGTCTGGCGATATGTTCCGCCCTCTGCACCCCTTTGGACGAGCGGATCATATCGATGAATCGCGACGTATCCTGGGCCCCTCCGCCAAGCTGGATCTTCCTCAGCTCGTTCAGCAGGTCCAGCCTGAGCCGATCCTCCTGCAGGGCCAGGATGACCGGCAGGGTAATATTCCCCTGTCTGACGTCGCTGCCCGGCTTTTTGCCCAATTGCTTCTCGGTGCCGTTGATATCGAGCAGGTCATCGGTGATCTGGAAAGCCATGCCGACGTTGTAGCCGTATTTGTACAGCAGATTGCTCGAACGGTGATCGACCCCGGCGGCGAGCGCTCCCAGCTGGCAGCTGACGGCGATGAGCAGCGCCGTCTTCCGCCTGATCCTGAGCAGATAATCGCGGATCGACTGCGTCGGCTCGAAGAACAGGCGGATCTGTTCGATCTCGCCGATCGACATCTGAACGAGCGCGCGGCTCAGGATCTGGTGAATGCGCGGATTGGGCACCTGGGAAGCGAGCTTCAGCGCCTGGGCGAAGATATAATCGCCCGTATACATGGCGATCCTGTCATCCCATTTCGCCCTGACCGTTGGTTGTCCGCGCCTTGTTGCGGCATCATCGATCACATCATCGTGCACCAGTGACGCCATATGAATCAGCTCAAGCGACGCCGCAATCTGGATGAGCCGTTCCTGATTGCCGTTGCCGAATCGCCCGGACAAAAGGACGAAGATCGGGCGTATGCGCTTGCCACCCGCCTTCAGGAGATGGATCGAAGCCTCCGTCAGCACGGCGTGCTCGGAACGGACCGCCTTCTCCATCACCTGTTCAATATCCGCTATCTCTGATCGCAGTTTCTTGTAAATATCCAGTAACTTCATCGCTTCACCCACGTATCCTTCTCAAGGCGCTCGAAACAGTCTCGCGCAGCGTGTATCTGGTCATTTGCAGCCGATATGGAGCGCCGCGATGCCGCCCGTAAGCGGATACGCTTCAACGCGAGTAAATCCGGCTTGCTCGAAGATCGTCTGTAACTCCTTATGGTCCGGGAACATCGCAAGCGATTCCGGAAGCCATTTGTACTGCTGATAGCTCTTGGCGAACAGCTTGCCCAACAGCGGCAGGATGCCGCGCAGATAGACATAATAGATCGCCTTGAAGGGCTGCCATACGGGCATGGACAGCTCGAGACATACGACCCGTCCGCCAGGCTTCACCACCCGGTGCATCTCCTTCAGCGCCTGCACATAATCGGGCAGGTTGCGAAGTCCGAAGCCGATCGTGACGAAATCGAACGAATCGTCGGCGAAGGGCAGGTTCATCGCATTGCCCTGGATGAGCCTGATCTGGCGGGTCAGGCCGGCCCGCTCCACCTTCATCCTCCCGAACTTCAGCATCTGCTCGCTGAAATCGAGGCCCGTCACCTCCGCGCCTCCGTTGCGCTCGGCGATGGCGATCGTCCAGTCGCAGGTGCCGCAGCACAGGTCCAGCGCCGTCTGGCCAGGCCGGATGTTCATCTTCCTGAGCGCAAACTTGCGCCATGCCTTGTGGCGCCGGAAGCTCAGCAGGTCGTTCATAAAGTCATATTTCGGAGCGATGCGCTCGAACACCTCGTGCACATGCTTCTCCTTGGCCTTGGCTTCCATCTCTCCACCTCAGTCATACGTGTATTGTCTGGCTGTCAGCTGACGGGTCCTCTCCAGCATGGGGGCGATCGCGCCCGCGTACAGCGGCTCCGAACGCACGCCCTCAGCCAGTCTGGCCAGCTCTTCCGCCTGCTGCTCCAGCATCGTCTCAAGCTTCTGCTTCAGGCGAAGCTTCTCGACCCAACCGCGCAGTTCCTCCGGCCTGTCCAGGGACGCGATGCAGCTCGCACGCTCCTGCGGCTCAAGCGCATGGAGCAGCTCCCATACCGCCCAGCCATCATAGTCTGCGTCAATCTCCGACAGCTTGCCATGCTCGCGCTGCATGATCTCGCACATCGTGCCGCGCTCGAGCAGCTGTCTCCATAGCGAACGTCTCCCGGGGGCAACATCCTTCTCAAAGGCCAAAAACAAGCGTGTTCTAATGCTGAGCAGCAGTTCCAGATACTGCTGGCCAGACAGATCACGCTGTTGCTTGCGCATATACATATTCATCTTGGTCAGATTCACTTCACTGATGGCTTCGGACAGGGCTCTGACAGCCTCGATATCCTCCGCGAACGACAGCAACTCATAATACCGGCCGCTCAGATAATCTCCGGCGAGCACCTTCAGTTGCTTGGCCCGGATCTGCCGCAGATCTCCGCCGCCATCCTTCGTCACCACCTGATCATGCGCGTCCAGTCCCACCTGGACGAGCGACGTCACGAGCGAGTACAGCTCACTCCGCTTGTCGTTGCCATCAGCGGTGTGGAGGAACGACAGCATCAGCTGGATCTGGTAGTCGGGAAGTGAAGGGAGCTCCGTATACTGTCGAATGATATCGTACTCCAGATATTGAGATGCCTGTTGCCGTACCCGATTTACATTCATTCTTGCAATTTCCTCCAATTGCTGCGCAGCGAATCTTGAGCCTACGATCATTAATTTATGTCATTATACCATATCCTGATCCCGCAAGGACAGCTTTCATAAACTCAGCATATACAAAAAATCATGGTTTCATAAAATGATCACGTTTCGCCGTACAGAAGCAGCCATCTCGGCGTTTCCTGCACCTGGAACACGCTGCGGACGAGCCGCTCGGCATCACCGTCTGTGCCGGTCTCGCGAATCCACTCGGTCAGCCTGCGCCTGGCCAGGCTGTCCGCGGATACCGCGATGAGCAGCGAGGAGCTGCCCCGCGGAGAATCGTAGATGCGCATCATCACCTTGCCCACATTGCGCACAGACTGTAAGGCAAACAGACATACGTCGCGAACGTCGGCGAACACTTCCTCGCGCTTCGTCCGGTCATCCTGCACATACAGATCGATGTACAGCACGGGCTCGCGCCAATCTACCTTGCGAATGCCGAGCCGGATCGACATGTGCGCCATGTAGTCGACGAGATTGTCATCCGTCAGCCGTCCTCCGTAATCCAGCGTTACCGTTGGCTCTCCCTTGCCGTCCCCGGCTGGACCGGTCAGATGGGCCAGCCAGGCCAACCCGAGAGCGATCATGCACGCCAGTCCCGCTGCCTTGATCAGCTTGCCGATTCGATGCATCACAGGCCTCCTCACCCTTGCACAAGCGCTTATACCACATTGTACGAGCGACGGTGCGGGAAGATGATTCATCCCGTGGATCAATGCCACAAACCTTCGGCAGGTCGGGGGAGCTCCCATACAGCAAAAGACTGCCGACGATAGACTCATCGGCAGTCCGCTTATTGATGATGATTACTCATCCGTATGTACGACGCCATGCTTCGTATACACCGCGGCCTTGCCGCGGATCTTGACGGCAGAAGTGTGATCGGTAAACTGGGCAATCATGATCTCGCCTTTGTCCAGCTTCTCCGTATGGTGAAATCTGGTGTCCTGCCCTCGAGTCAGACCAATCACCTGAACTCCGTTGTCCTTGGCTTTGATCACGATATAGTCTCCATCCGTGTTGCCCATTGGAGCAGCCTCCTCTCAGGTATCCGATCAGTCGCCACAGGGCAGGTTCCACATCATGGCGTAAATAGATAACAAGACATCGTCATGACGATGTCTTGTTCATGGTCGGAGTAACACGATTCGAACGTGCGACCTCACCCACCCCAAGGGTGCGCGCTACCAGACTGCGCCATACCCCGATGACTAATCAAAAGGATAAAACATTCTGCGGCAAATGTCAAGACCGCCGCTTCGCATGAAAACGACCGCACCCGGAGGTAGCGGCCGTCTCTACTCTGCAAGCCTGGCTTGCAGCTATGTACATTATTTGATCCCGTCCTTCAGCGCTTTGCCAGGTTTGAATGCCGGCACCTTGCTTGCAGGGATATCGATTTCTTCACCGGTTTGAGGATTTCTGCCCTTGCGCGCAGAACGCTCACGAACCTCGAAATTACCGAAGCCGACCAGTTGAACCTTGTCGCCATTTTGCAACGCTTCCGAAATCGCATCAAAAACCGCATCAACAGCTTTAGTGGCATCCTTCTTGGACAGATCAGTCATTTCTGCAACCTTTGCGATCAGATCTGTTTTGTTCATTCCACTCACCTCCCCCCAAGCCTTATTACGCCTTTTACTAGATTTGTAACCAGTGCAGATGCAAAATATACATGGCCTTAGCAAAAAAACGTAATGCGGCAAATAAACCACACTTATCGTAATACATGCGACAACCATTTTCAAGACCAAATTGCCTGTCATTCGACAAAAAAAAGCGCCCTTTCGAGCACTTTTTCAGTTCCTTTATTTAAAGGATGATGGCGATCAGTCCGCCGGAGCCTTCATTGATGATCCTTCCGAGCGTTTCCTGCAGCTTGTAGCGCGCGTTGTCCGGCATCATCGCGATCTTGCCGGTGATCCCCTCGCGAACGATGGAGTACAGCGATCTGCCGAAGATATCCGCTTCCCAGATCTTCGTCGGATTCTCCTCGAAGTCGGACATCAGGTAGCGGACGAGCTCCTCGCTCTGCTTCTCCGTGCCGATGATCGGGGCGAACTCCGAGTCGACATCCACGCGGATCATGTGGATCGAGGGAGCCGTCGCCTTCAGGCGGACGCCGAATCGCGAGCCCTGCCGGATCAGCTCCGGTTCGGACAGCTTCATCTCGGACAGCTTCGGCGCTGCGATGCCGTATCCGGTCTTCTTCACCATCTCCAGCGCTTCCGCGATCTGGTCATATTCGCGTTTGGCATGGGCGAAATCCTGCATCAGCTCCAGCAGATGATCCTTGCCGCGAATCTCCACGCCCACGATCTCCATCAGGATGCGATCGTACAGCTCATCGGGAGCGTACAGGTCGATCTCCGCCACGCCCTGCCCCATATCCATGCCTGCAAGTCCGGCGCTTTCGATGAAATCGTATTGCGCGAATTGCCCCACGACCCGATCGACATCGCGCAGCCTGCGGATATCCTTGACCGTGTCGCGCACCGACTCCTCGAAGCTCTTGCGCAGCCAGTGCTGTTCGTCGAGCACCATCACCCAGCTCGGGAGATTGACGTTGACCTCGTGAACCGGGAACTCGAACAGCACCTCGCGCATCACGGTGAGCATCTCGGGCTCGTTCATCGTGGCCACGCTCATCGCCATCACAGGGATGTCGTACTTCTCGGCCAATTGCTGTTGCAATGCCCGGCATTCGGCGCTTCCCGGCGAGGTGGAGTTGATGATCATGATGAACGGCTTGCCGACTTCCTTGAGCTCGCTCACCACCTTCTCCTCGGCTTCCACGTAGTCCGCGCGCGGGATCTCGGCGATCGTCCCGTCTGTCGTCACGACGACGCCGAGCGTGGAGTGCTCCTGGATCACCTTGCGCGTCCCGATCTCGGCCGCCTCCTGGAACGGAATGGGATCCTCGAACCACGGCGTGTGGATCATGCGAGGCCCATTCTCATCCTCGTATCCCTTGGCACCCTTGACGGTATATCCAACGCAATCCACGATCCTTACGTTGACCTCCAGGCCTTCCGCCACCGTAATCTTGACCGCCTGATTGGGCACAAACTTCGGCTCCGTCGTCATGATCGTCCTGCCGGCGGCGCTCTGCGGAAGCTCATCGATGGCCCGTTGCCGATCCGCTTCATTGGTGATGTTCGGCAGCACGACAGTTTCCATGAACCGCTTGATAAAGGTCGATTTCCCTGTTCGCACTGCGCCGACGACGCCGATATAGATATCTCCGCCGGTACGTTCTGCAATGTCTTTAAAAATATCCACCTTCTCCAATGAGATCTCCTCCCTGTTACAGAACTCGTACTATCAAATGGACTAGTAACAATATATGTATGCGGCATCCGTTTATGCCTTATTTTTCGCGGGCAAGCCGCTGCTGCGAGAAGTCCTGGCTTTAGGTTCTGGGTCAATATATGACCGCCATTTGATAGATATGCAACCGGGAAACAAAAAAATAACGCCGTGACAGGCGTTATCGCAGAAAATCCGTATGGTCAGTGGACCTTCCCCGCCGGCTCAGGGAAGGCGGAGCACCGGCTCACCGTTCTCCCAGATATAAGGGAAGGAGTGAACAGGCACCAGATAGGAATTGGCCGTCAGCACATCGCGCAGGTCCTTCGGCGGTTCAAAGCCGTCTCCGAGCGACTGGATCATGCGCATGATCTCGAAGGCGTAGTCGATCCCGACCGTGCCATCCTCACTGATGACCAGCGGCAGTTGCTGCGGGGAATAGACGCTGCGCACCCGATCGCTCTCAAGGCCCAGCGCAGCCGCATCGAGCTTGTACACGCCGCTTGCCACAGGCTCCCCCGCCGGCAGGACGCCGGTCCTGGCATAGTAGTCCGTCGCCTTCGCCTGGATGTCGGTAACCGTCTGCCAGACCGACATCTCGATCAGCTTGACGTGCCATCCGCCGCCTTCATACAGCAGGACGTAGTAATAAGGTCCTCCGTTCTCGTACGCGTTGGCCGGAACCTCCGACAGCTGCAGCGTCTGCCTGAGCAACCGGAAATCGATCGGGTACTGCTCGTAATAGCCCACCTCTCCGGCACGCTTCTTGACCGGCGGGGTCACATGGCTGAGCACGTAACGATCCACAGCCGCCTGGACGATCGGCACCGTCTCCTGCGGCGAAACGGAAGCGGACATCGGCTTGCCGCAGCCGGCCAGCAGCATGACCGTCATGAGCAAGCAGAGCGGCGCCGCCCAAGTTCTAAACTTCACCATAGATCCTCCTGTTCCATGTTCGCCAGCTTCGCCCGGACGATCGCCTTCAGCGGGTCCTCCGGGATGGTGATGGTGGCATCGGACCGGATCAGAGCCTGACAGGCGAGACGATAGCCTTGATCCAGCTTGTCGCCCAGCCTCCTCTCCTCCCGGGGATTCGGAGCGGACAGCGCTGCTCTGGACGATTCGTCCAGGACGAGCACCTTGCACATGAGGCAGGAGGCCTGGCCGCCGCACCTCGTGCGGAACGGGATGCGATGACGCAACGCCGCGCTGAGGACGGTGACTCCGCTCTTCACGCTGACCGTGTGATTGTCCGGAAGAAACGTTACTAGCGGCATGGTATTCTTCCTTTCCGAATGATCTCCATGAACGTCGACAGGACGTTACATGATGGATATGTAACCAAGTATGACACCGTAGATCAGTGCGATCACAGCGACGATCGTCAGAATCACGCGCAAGAAGCCTTTCGTCCTGGCCCTGGCGAAGGAGACGATGCCGGAGGCAAGGAGCAGCAGGCCGATCGCGCCGAAGGAGATCCACATCTTCGTCATTGCGTCCATGATATCTTACTCCAATCCAGTCTGTAGTATACGGCACACCATGATAGATTATAGCACAGATCGTGATGGGAGGTTCAATTGGCTTATGAAGATCCTGTGAAACAAGGAAGAGGCCGCAGCTTCCGCTGACAGCCTCCGCGTTAGATTCAAGTTTATCTCCTGCCCGTCATCATCCTGATCATCTGATCGAGATTGGAAGGATTCATCCCGCTCTTGCGAACGGCTTGCACGATCTCATTGGTCAATTGCTCGGATACGTTGACATTCACCAGGGCGCCGACCTGCTTGATCAGCTTGCGCAGCTGCGCCTCGTCCTGCATCGTCTTCTGCGTGACCTTGCCGGCGAGCCGTTTAACATCTGTCGGTGAAACTTTTTTACCTGTTTTATTGTTAACAAGCTTAAGTACATCACTCGATAGATTCCGCTTTACCATCCGGTTACCTCCCCACTAACGTTTGCTCCATCTTATGAGCAGACGGGAGGATTGGTATAGGCTAAGCTACCGGTTATTTCATCCAATTCAGGCTGCTGTTGCGAGCGATCTCCTCGATCTCATGCGTTCTGCCGCGACCCATCAGGTCTTCCACCGCAACTCTCGGACACTTGCCGGAGAACAGAACGGCATGCAGCTCGCAGGTGATCGGCATGGTCACCTGATAATCCTGCGCCAGCTGATAGGCGGCTCTCGTCGTATGGATGCCTTCCACGACCATGCCCATCTCCTGCAGCACCTCATCCGTTGACTTCCCCTGCGCCAGCATGTAGCCGGCACGCCAGTTGCGGCTGTGGCGACTCGTGCAGGTGACGACCAGATCGCCGATCCCCGACAGCCCGGCGAAGGTCATCGGATTGGCCTGCATGGCGATGCCGAGGCGCGTGATCTCCGCGAGGCCGCGCGTCAGCAGCGCCGCCTTGGCGTTGTCCCCGTACCCCAGGCCGTCCGACATGCCCGCGCCGAGCGCGATGATGTTCTTCAGCGCACCGCTGATCTCGACACCAAGCAGGTCCGGATTGGTATAGACGCGAAAATAGGAATTGATAAACAGGTCCTGGGCCGTCTCAGCCGCTTCCGGATCTGCGGAGGCGACCACCACCGTCGTCGGGCAGCGCCTGACCACTTCCTCCGCATGGCTCGGCCCCGACAGCACACAGATCCGTCTGGCTTCATAATGCAGAAGCTCATCGGCGATCACCTGCGACATGCGTTTCAGAGTGCTGCGCTCGAAGCCCTTGGTGGCATGGACGAGCAGCATGTCTACCTTGATGAAGGGGGCGGCCTGTCTGACAACCTCGCGCATCGACGAGGAAGGCGCCACGATGATGACCGCTCTTGCACCGGAGACTGCTTCCTCCATGCTCGTCGTCGCCTTGAGACCAGCAGGGAGCTGGATGTCAGGCAGATATTTGCTGTTCGTGTGACGGGTATTGATCTCTTCAGCCTGTGCGGGATTGCGCGTCCAGATGATCGTATGATGACCGTTCTCCTGGAGCACCTGCGCAAGCGCTGTTCCCCAGCTTCCGGCTACCAGTACCGCAACTTGATCGGGCAACAGACTCTCCTCCTATGTATGCTCTGGTTCATGTGATCCAGCCTTTCGGGCTGAGCATGTGGTTGACTCATCGATCTTGCCTCAGACTCTGTGCTTCTGGCCTAACTTGTTCTCCTCGCCCCGCACCAGACGGACGATGTTGGAGCGATGCCTGTAGAAGGCGAACACGAGAATGACGAGCATCGCCGCGATGATCTCGATCGGCTCCCGGAAGAGGAGCGCCGAGATGGGCATCAGCGCTGTGAAGATCAGCGAGCCCAGCGAGACGTATCGCGTGATGGCGACCGAGGCGATGGCGATCGCCCCGGCGCAGGCGGCCGGCACGAAGCTGAGCACGGCGACGACGCCGATCGTGGTCGCGATGCCTTTGCCGCCACGGAACCGGAAGAAGATCGGCCAGTTATGGCCCACGATCGCCGCCAGGCCGCAGCCGACCGTCGCCCACAGGTTCCCATCCGTCAGCCAATCGCCGATCAGCACGGCGGTGATGCCCTTGCTGATGTCCAGGGCGAACACGATGATCGCAGGCACGAGCCCCAGCACGCGCAGCGTGTTCGTCGCCCCCGCATTGCCGCTGCCGTGCTTGCGAATATCCACGCCCTTCAGCAGCTTGCCTATGATCAGGCTGAACATGATCGAGCCCAGCAGGTAGCTGAGCACAATGGCTATCAGGATCTTCAATTTGTAACCTCTCCCTGGGCTTTAGTTAATCCGAGGATTCGGATTTTCTGCGCGTGAAGATGCGAATCGGCGTTCCCTCGAAGCGGAATGCGTCGCGCAGCTTGTTCTCGATATAACGCTCATATGAAAAATGCATCAATTCCGGATCGTTCACGAACAGGATGAAGGTTGGCGGCTTCACGCTGACCTGCGTCGCATAATTGATCCGCAGCCTGCGCCCCTTGTCGGACGGCGGAGCGGCCATCGCCACCGCATCGCTGATCACGTCGTTGAGCACATGCGTCACCACGCGCATCGCATGCTGTTCCGCCACGTGCTCGACCATCGGCAATATGCGGTTCAGACGCTGCCTGGTCCTGGCGGAGACGAACACGATCGGCGCATAGGTCATGAACAGGAACTGCTCCCTGATCCTGCGCTCGAATTGGTGGAGCGTCTTGTCGTCCTTCTCGATCGTATCCCATTTGTTCACGACGAAGATGCAGGCCTTGCCGGCTTCATGGGCGTATCCCGCGATATGCTTGTCCTGCTCGATGATGCCTTCCTGCGCGTTCAGCACGATCAGCACCACATCCGATCGCTCGATCGCTTTCATCGCGCGCATGACGGAATATTTCTCCGTCTGCTCATAGATCTTGCCCTTCTTGCGTATGCCCGCCGTATCGATCAACACGTAACGATGGCCATCTCTCTCGAAGGGCGTGTCGATCGCATCGCGCGTCGTTCCGGCGATGTCGCTGACGATCACCCGCTCCTCGCCCAGGATCGCGTTCACAAGCGACGATTTGCCGACGTTCGGCCGACCGATCAGCGCGATCCTGATCACATCCTCATCGTACTCGTCCGCTTCGCCTTCCGGGAGATGCCGCACGACCGCATCCAGCAGATCGCCGATTCCGGTGCCATGAACCCCTGAGACACCGACCACGTCTCCGAAGCCCAGCGAGTAAAATTCATAAATATCTTCCTGCCGCTTCAGGTTATCGATCTTGTTCACCGCCAGCACGACAGGTTTGTTGGACCGATAGAGAAGCTCTGCCACCTCCTGGTCGGAAGGCGTCATGCCGGCCTTGCCGTCCACGACGAAGATGATGCTGTCCGCCTCGTCAATGGCCAGCTCGGCCTGTGCCCTGATCGACTTCAGGATCACATCCTCGCCCTGGATCTCGATCCCTCCGGTGTCAATGATGCTGAACGAAACGCCGTTCCACTCCGCCGTCCCGTAGATCCGGTCACGAGTTACACCCGGTTTATCCTCCACGATTGCAAGCCGCTCGCCGATCATTCTATTGAACAGCGTCGATTTGCCTACGTTCGGGCGGCCAACAATAGCGACAACCGGTTTTGCCATTATGTATACACCTCCAATGCTCCGTTACTCATCATAGCAAAAATAACCGCCATTGGCTATTCTCTTTGGCTTAACGATTGACGACAGAGCCAAGGCAGTCTCATTCAACGGCGCAAGCCGCGCATCCAGAGCATCAGCCGTCTGCTGCCGGATGAGAGCATCCGGACGATCCACTCCCCTGCCAGGCTGAGGATCCTCGCCGCGCACAGGGCAAGCCACCATCCATCCTGGAAGGCGGGAGCCGCGAGCGTATAGGTCAGACCAGGGGAGGACAACGCCTCGCGCGCACCCGCCACATCCACCATCAGCAGCACAAGCGTCACAACCGCAGCCTGATGGGTGGTTTCCCGGGACACGGTCCAGGCCAGCACGGCGCAGACAAGCGCGATGTCGATGGTCGGATCGTACAGGATGAGCACCGGATCTGAGGCGTACAGCCCACGGATGAAGCAGCCTGCCGCACCGATCAGGCCACCGGTAGCGGCCAGGTAGAAGAGATCGACCGGTCTGGTGCGGCGTGCCACACCTGCGAGCAGCAGCAGTATAGCCACACAGACACCTTGCGCATACCCGTTCCGGAAGATCGGCACTGTCCAGAACAAGCCTGCGCACCAGGTGAAGTAGAACATGATGAGTGCGGGCGTCTTGACGTCTCTGGCGAGGGCCTCCTTCCAGCCGCTGGCAAGAAGTATGGCTGAGGTCAGCAGCAGCAGATAGGACAGAAAACCGTCGTTCATCTCATCACCCGTTATCCTGCATGATCAGACATAGTATGAGATGGTGCTGGTGAACCTATGCGGTTCACGTCATCGCCTATCATGCAGCTCTGGTGATGGATATCCTGGACATTTCGACGAATGGGGTCTGCCCGAAGGCCGGAAACAGGTGGAAGTGAAGGAGCGCAGGTATGTCCCGTCGGAGCTGATCCAGATGTTCACGCAAGCGGGGCTGAAGGTCGAGCATATCTGGGGCGGCACGGCAGGCAACTGGAAGAGGCGGCAGATCGACCTCGACGAGATCGAGATCATGGTCGTCGCATCCAAAGAATAAAATCATATCGGTAACACATGGAGAAATAAGAATGGACGGGAGCCTGTATTGGCATCCCGTCCATGTCACTTGGGGACTTGGACATCCCTCAAGAATGTCGATTACTTCCTCAGTTCGTTCAGCTTGTCGCCGAATACTTCGCCGAGCGTCAGCGACAGACCCTGATTGTTCAGCGACACGTTCTCGTTGTTGTTGATCTCCTTCGCATAACGCGCGCTTCTCTCCGGCTTCGGAGGCGCTGGCGGTGCTTCTTCCGTCTCCTTGATGCTCAGGCTGATGCGCTTCTCGGCCAGATTCATGTCGAGGATCTTGACCTTCACTTCCTGACCTTCCTTCAGCACTTCATGCGGAGTGCCGATGTGACGATGTGAGATCTGAGAGATGTGCACGAGTCCCTCAACGCCCGGTGCCACTTCCACAAATGCGCCGAAGCTGACCAGTCTGCGAACCGTTCCCGTTACGATGTCGCCGATCTTGAACTGATCTGCGGCGAGCTCCCACGGACCCGGCTTGGCAGCCTTGATGCTCAGGCTGATCTTCTCGGTCTCCGGATTCACCTTCAGGATCTTGACCTTCACCTTGTCGCCTTCCTTGACGACCTCGGACGGATGCTCAACGTGCTTGTAGTCCATCTCGGAGATGTGTACCAGTCCGTCGATACCGCCCACATCCACGAATGCACCGAACGAAGTCAGGCGTTGCACGGTGCCTTCGATAATGTCGCCTTCCTTGAGCGAGCTGAGCACTTGCTTCTTGTGCTGCTCATATTCCTCATCCAGGACGTCCTTCTGGGACAGGATGACCTTGCCGCTGTCGCGGTCCAGTTCCTTGATCCTGACGCGAAGCTTCTTGCCCTTGTAGTCGGAGAAGTCTTCCACGAAGTGACGCTCAACCATCGATGCCGGGACGAATGCGCGCACGCCGAGATCGACGACGAGACCGCCCTTGACGACGTCGGAGACGGTAACTTCGAACACCTCGCGATTATCGAACTTGGCCTGAAGATCATCCCATGCGCGTTCGCTGTCCACTGCACGTTTGGAGAGAATCAATTGCTCTTTATTATCGTTAATGCTGATCACCTTGACGGTGACAGTTTGATTCAATTCAACAGCAGCAGCGGCATTCTCCAGATGAAGCGCGGATAATTCACGGATGGGAATAATGCCGTCGTATTTATAGCCAATATCGACGAACACCTGATTGTCTTCGATCTTGACTACCTTTCCTTCCACGATGTCGCCGGCTTTCACCGTTGTGCCCGGATCGAGCTGTGCCTGATCCTGAGTTTCGATTGCCTCAACTTGTTGCTCCTGAATTTCTTGTTCTTTGATTTCGTTTGACATGACGTAGCCTCCTCACTTACTATCCAAACAATCTATATTGTATGAAAACAATTCGTGGTATGTTACGAATCGTTTACCAGCAATACCGTCAATGAGAGTTGAGCTTAGTATGAATCATAGATAATCAAACCATACCATCAACGCTGGTGAACTTCAATCAGCCGATGAATGCTGGACATGATGGCGTCAGTCAGCTCTTCTTCCCTGTCCGCCTCATATTCCGATGCCAGGATCGGTTCAGCATAGACCACCTTCATCTTGCGGAACAGCCGATAGTCACCAATGATCGCCGCAGGAACCACATAAGCGCCTGACCGAATCGCCATCATCGCAGCGCCTCGCTTCGCCATGCCAAGCTCTTCCTTGTTCCTCGTGCCTTCCGGGAAAATGCCGATGAGCCGACCTTCCTCAAGCATCCTGAGCGATTGGCGAATCGCATCCTTGCTCACGCGTCCGCGCTTCACAGGGAATGCTCCCAATCCGCGAATCAACCAGTTGAGAACAGGAACCTTGAACAGTTCGGATTTGGCCATGAAGCGGATCGGCCGTTCGATGCCGACGCCCAGCGTCAGCGGATCCCAATAGCTCTTGTGGTTCGAGCACAACATGACGCCGCCGCTCGGCGGTATCCGGCTCGCGCCGATCACCTCGATGCGGAACAACACGCGATAGACCGCGCGCACGATCACTCGACAGAAACGGTAGAATGCATTTGGCCTATCCATATGATTCCCCTTTATGCACTGCGTCTCTGCAGATGGTAACTATTGTATTCACGACCTCCTGAACGGTGAGTCCCGTGCTGTCGATGTACACGGCGTCCTCCGCCTGCACAAGCGGCGAGACTTCTCTCTCCCGATCATGCCGGTCGCGTTCGCTGATGTCAGAGACAAGCTGCTCATAGGTGACGTCCTGATGGCCCTTGGCCATCAGTTCCTCATAGCGCCTCCTGGCTCGTTCCTCCACGCTGGCCGTCAGGAATATCTTCACTTCGGCATCGGGAATGACATGGGTGCCGATGTCCCGACCATCCATGACCACGCCTTTGGACCGGGCCATTCTCTGCTGATGTCTGACCAGCACCTCCCTGACCGCGCCGATGGCGGCGATCTGGGGCACCAGTCTGGATACGTGAGGCTCTCGGATCTGATCCGTGACATCCTCGCCATTCAGCAGAACCTGTTGGCCATCTGATCCGGGTCTCAGCTCGATGTTGATCTCCGAAGCCAACCGGCCGATGCGTTCATGGTCATGGGCAGGCGCGCTCTCGCGCAAGGCTGCAAGAGCAACGGCCCGATACATGGCGCCAGTGTCGACATATATGTAACCCAACTCGGAAGCGACTTGCCTGGCTACGGTGCTCTTGCCCGCTCCGGCTGGTCCATCTATCGCAACATTGATTCTAGCAGTATCCACTGATCCAGTTTGCCTCCCAAGCCGGTTGCTATCCATGCATTCATACCGTATGGTCTTGATGAAATCCCCAGCTGGCGCGGCGGCCGCTCGGGACGCCGGCTAAAGCCAGGTGTTTCCTGGAGCCGACATATTCGATAAGACTTAAGAAATGCTTTGCTGTCACCAAGTCCGCGGAGGACATCGGTGACAGCCTGGTTTTTCTTTCCACATAGGAAAGTCATCTATATTACTATAGATAAGATAGGTGCTTTCCTATTGGCGACCAACCCATCCGCAAGATGGCGGACGATCATCGCCGGCTGATGCGGAAACAGGGCTGTTCATGTCCGGTGAATGTCCGTGCTCCAAACATTCGTCAAGACCAAAGAAAAACTTGGCTGGCGCCAAGTCCTTGACTCCATGACGAGAAAAAACGCAGGGCTTGCCTGCTTCATTGTGAATTATACCATACATCAACAGCTCGTGCAAAGATCGAAAACAGGAGAAATCATGAATTGCCTGTTTGCGTGAGCATGCTGCCCTCCAGTCTGTAGGTTTCGGAGAGCAACCCTCTGACCGCGTCGATCTCGAGCAACAGCTGGGCGAGCATGAGAAGAACGAACAGGATGATGCTGGTCTTGACCAGGCCGCTTCCTGCACGATCGATGAAGGAAAGCAACAAGGATCGGTATTCGGATCGGCTCATCACACTGTACCCCCAACGTCTTATTTCCTGAGTTCGATCTGCCTTTCAAATACGTACCGGACGATCTTCTGTCGATCCGACTCCGAGATCTCCGCGATGCGCATCATCACCATCAGGCCTTGCTGGACCGGCTTGGTGCGCACGACTGCCCCGATAAACGGGATATGCTCGATATTTCCATTGCGGAACGGCACCAGCAGCCAGCATTCCAGTTCGTCCTCCGCCTGAAGATTAAGCGAGGAGTCGGTGATCATCGACAGTCCGCCGCCGCTGATATCGACCGTCGTAGCCACGAATTTCTTGACGCCCGCGAACAGACAGGCGACCTCCAGGGATGCTTCCACCCGCACAAATGCCCGACGCTGCACGCTGTGCACCTCGGATAAGGCGGGCTTCCTGATCGCGAACAGCACGGTGGCATTTTCCTTCTTGTTCCCCTTCACTTCAGACCTGAAGGTGTAGGTAACGCCTGTGGTCGAGGATGTATAGGATATGACAAGCATGTCGCCTTCTACCAGCCGGATGAATCGCCCCTTCTCGGCAGTGGGCACCTCGATCCATAACACGTCCGGATTCTCGTCAGCGATGCGAGATTTGAGCATGGGCTTCTTGTCCTGTTCCTCGGATGTCACTTCGAGCGTGATGACTTGACCTATCGTCGGCAACAAGCTTCTTCTCACTCCCCTCTATTAGTCCGATTATAGTGTATACCAAAAAATCGGAGGTTAAAAGAGGAATGATTGGCAGTTGTTCCTTAAGCTTGCTGCGCCGCCTGATCAGAAGCCTGGATATGCTCGATCTTCTCCTCCATTCCGGTATTGCCGTTGATATAGATTCGATAGATGCCGCCATTGATCCTGCCGGTGAATTCATAGCAGACAACTTCCTCATTCAGCTCGTTCTCGATCAACGCCATCTGATGGGACTGAACCTGGAAATTTCGGTTCAGCACGCTTCTGGCCTCCTCCAGCGTCATCGTCGGCGGTTCGATCTTCCGTTCATGGCCCTCATAGACATAATCCGTCGCATGAAGCCCAGTGATCTCTCCATTGTCCAGCGCCACCTGGACAACCAGCTTCTGCGGATAGATCACCACATCGTTCTGCACGGATGCAAACGTGATGGAAGCCGTGTTGTGGTACGTATCATAGCTCACCGGCGTCAGCTCGCCGTAATCATGCTCCCTGAGGAAGCGGTCAGCACGCCTGGTCGCCTCCTCCACCGACAGCCTGCTGCTGTCCACGCTGCGATGGTTCATGAAATACAGTACCTTGCCGCCTATCTTGGCGATGTCCACGTTCAGGCGCGAGCCATCGTCCCGTCCGTCCACAGCGGTCACACTGTACGATTCATACTCCGTGCCCTTGCCATTCTCGACCACCGTCACCTCCAGATCCTCCGGCAGCTGCAGGAAGTCAAAGGCGATCTTCCTCGCCTCTTCCTTGCTGATCTCCTTGCCATCCAGCTTGCGGACCTTGCCGGTCTGGAACAGATCCACCCTGGATGGCCCCAGATCCACATCGGTAAACTCCGTCACCTTGTTGTCAACGGTCCTGAATCCGTCGATGATCGTGTTGTCGCTTTGCATATCCTGGGTCGCCAGCGCCATCTCCACATTCATCCAGCGCACGTTCTGCTCCAGCACCTGCGACTGGATCCTGCGCAGTTCGGAGGACAGCTCCTTCGAACGCTCGTACAGCTTCTCCAGGACTTCAACCTCCTGATCCGTCAGCGGTTCCTTGGTCAGATCGCGAACCGCGGTATGGTACGAGAATCTGCTGATGTTCGAGAGGAATTCCTCGGTCTTGCTGAACGGCAGCAGCGTGAGCGGCAACTGGTTGATCTCATTCTGCGCCTCGCTGGTGATGCGCCATACATTCACCAGGCACTTGCGATGAAATAATGATGAGTTGGCCCCGACGGCCAGAGCGTTGCCCAGTTGCTCGTTCAGCTCGTTCATATGGAAAGCGAGATTATTAAAGGCGCGTTGATACTGGTTCTCGGCCTTGATCAGGATCGCGTTCTTCTCCTGATGCTCGCGATATCCCCACACCCCGGTGCCAACGAGCGCCACGAGAAGCACCGGAAACATTACCATGCTGAGACGCCTGTACATAAGAAAAGCTCCTTCCTTAACGAACATGCTCATCAGCTAGTGTTCGTTAATTGAAGGAGCCTTATGCATGAATATCCTCGGTTATCAATTCGAAATCCTGATCATTATTGCAGATGCATCGCTTGAACCCGGTCTCGATCCGGTCCCTGTTCCGTCTGCCGCGCAAGGTATAGGTTTCGCCGCAGCGTTTGCAGTTGATCACGACCTTCACCCTGTCTGCACTCATGCCTCAACCTCCCTGTCCTCCTTCATTATTGACCGTTCGCCGAAACCTTAATCGTCTCGTCACGAAAGACATAACGGAAAGGGGACCTTTCGAGCGCCTTGCGCACCAGGATCATGGCCAGAATCCAGAGGCCGGCGGTGAACGGGAAGACGATCCATACCCAATCGTCGGGAAAGGCGATCTGAATGTAGTCAAACATGCCGTGCACGATGATCGGGAGCGCCAGGGAACAGAGGATCAGCCTGCTGCGGGTGACTTCGTCGAACTTCGCCTTGCCGAAATAAAATCCCATGACCACGGCGAACAGGGCATGTCCGGAAACCGGAAGCAACGCGCGAAGCAGCAGGGACAGCGGATGGGAAGGCTGGGCAAAGGCATACAGGACGTTCTCCATCGTCGCGAAGCCGAGCGATACCGCCACGGAGTACACCACTCCGTCATACGGCTCGTTGAACAACGGCTGATTGAACAGCATAAAATAGATGATGAACCACTTGAGAAATTCCTCGATGCCTCCCGATACAACAAACGAGAAAAGAAACGGCGATTCGCCGAGCGCCAGCACCGCGCCTCTCTGCACGAACATTGTCGGGAACACGAGCAGGAATCCGATGGCAAACAGCCGCAGCACGGTGTGAACGGGCTCGGCGTCATAACGATCCTTGAGATAGAAATAGGTTAGCAGCGAGAAACCAGGGGTGACCGCGGCTACCAACAATGATACCCACATGGGTTCTCCTCCTGACAGCCAAAACAGGCATCCGGCCCGGAACCTTAAGTCCTGACGGGATGCCCGTTGGCGGATGCAGATTAGAAGTGACGGCAAAGAACGTCGATCGCATCGTCCGCTATGATCAGCTTGCCATACTCACCGAGTACCGCATCGGTAACCGATGTGGCCTCACCGTACTCAGACAGGATAGCGACAACGAGCTGCATATCTTTTTCGTCTATGAATTCAGGATCGATCACAAGCACATACTGGGAGCGATAATGATAGAGAACTCCGCCGCCTGTGAGCCTCCGGATGGCAGCGGCTGCCTGGACGAGATGCTCAAACTCGGAAAAAGCGTAGGAGATCAGATCGCTTTGCTCCAGGGTAACTTCCAGTTCGTATATATCATCCTCTTCCTCTTCATCCGAAGAAGTCGATCTTCCTTTGGTGACGATCACAACCATTCCCTGCGCAGGCAGCGCGAACACTTCTACGGCGAGAGGGCCAGTCACATCGAACCCGAGTTCATTGTATGCCTGATCCATCATCTCTTTGAACAGTTCATGGACTTTGGGGATTTCGCGCCACATGTCTTCCTTCTGAATACCTCGTTCACTAAGGTCATCAAAAGTCAGGAAAATCCGTATCTTATCGTGACTTAATCTTTCCATTTTCATGACAGGATCCTCCTTCATGCCCTCTATTCAATAAAGTATGACACAGAAGCGCTGCGCGTGAACGAATCAGGACACACGGCAGGCTTGTATCATAATCTCATACATATGTTATCATTTTACGAATGTATTTGCACGTGTATATTTGACATGAAAAAAGGGGAATCCATCCGGATGGACTGTTTCCGGACAGATGCCCCTCTAGCACAGACGGACAGCGGCAAGAACGAATCTCCTTCCCCGATTGTCCGCTGTCTGTCAATGACTGTGTTGCGAGACGATCTCGTTGACTTCTTTCTGTACGGCCGGGTCCCTGGCGATCATGGACTTCAGCTGCTCTTTGGCCGCCTGTTCCGACTGCCCTTTGCTTGCCTTGGAGCCGGCGGAGGATGCGGAAGCGTTGCTTGAGCTGGCCGTCACCAGCTTGAACCCGTCGCCGATCGCGCTTGTGATCATCTCGCCAAGGCGAGCCAGATTAAGGCTGTTATTCCTGCGCGTTATCCAATAAGAAGTTAAAGCCGCTCCAACCAATGCTCCGAGTAAAAATCCGCCACGCATGATCATCATCCCTTCATTTGGTTGTACATCACGTAGTGTAAGCAGGGTCCAGGCGTTGCATGCATGATAAATACAGGAAACCAGGAAGGTTCGCCCTTCTCTCTCCCAATGTGATACAATGATGAAAAAATACAAAGGGGAGCCGCAACATGATCAAGAAGCTGACGATGTGCCTGTGCATCATCTTCCTGTTGACCGCTTGCGCGCAAGGGTCGGTTCAGCCTCCAACCACCGGAAGCGAGCCGACCGGAGAGCAGTCCGGGGAACCGAACGACACGGTGAAGGCGCCGGAGGAGACCAAGGAGCCGACCGAAGAAGCGCACGAGGGATCCGCTCGCGAGGGTGGTGCCGAAGCAGGCGAAGCTCCTCCCGAGGAGGAGCCGACCGAACCGGAATATGCCTACTATATGAACAAGATCTATGACATCAAGCCTCTGGATGAGTCGACCGACGCAAAGGTCGTCCTGCTCACCTTCGACGACGGGCCGAAGAGCGCGGACATGCTGGAGCCGCTGCTCGATACGCTGGATGAGCATGGCGCCAAGGCGATCTTCTTCGTCAACGGATTCCGCGTCAAGGCCAATCCCGAGCTGCTGAAGCTCATCCATGAGAGAGGGCATGCGATCGGCAATCACTCCTGGGACCATATCAATCTGAAGAATGAATCCGAAGAGACGATCCGACAGCAAGTGGACGATGTCCAGACGATCGTGGAAGAGACGATCGGCGAGCGGCCGAAGTTCTTCCGACCGCCGCACGGCGCTTCCAACGAATTCCTTCGCAACTATGTCAAGGAGCAGGGCATGTTGTTCATGACCTGGTCGAACGGATCGCGCGATTGGGAAGCCGGCCAGCAAACACCGGAAGCGGTGATCGCCAACGTCTTCGATCAGCTGCGACCTGGCAGCAACATTCTGATGCATGAGTTGAAGTGGACGGTGGAAGCGATGGACGAACTGCTGACCAGGCTCGAGGAAGAAGGCTACTCTTTCGTCGATCCGCACAAGATCCGGATCGAGACGCCGACGGAGGAGCAGCCCGGCTGAACGCCCCTCCCGCAGGACTCCATCAAGTCTGACGGTATCCCCATATGATCAGCGTCAGCGTGAGCAGGATGAAGAGCCACAGGAAGGCGATCGCATAATAGCGCACCTTTCTGGATCTCCTGGCGGCATGCTTGACGAGGCGAGGAGGCAGCTGCTCGATCGATGCGGCTGCTTCTTCGTTGACGGGTACAGCGGCTTCCTGTTCATCGAATTTGCTTGGACTCATCGGTTGTATAACTCCTTCTTGCCTGATAGTTTGGAATCTGATGCGCTCTGCAGGCTGCGTGACTCGAGTCGGACATAAGTCGAACAAGTGTCGGCAAGCAATTCCAGACTGAAAAAAAACGACCTGCGTTCCGATAAAATAGTAGAGACCATGTACAGTCACCATGACATTCAGGATAGCTCCTGCCATGCCGTGACAGAAAATGACCAAGGAGGCAGCTCATGGGGAAAAAGTTGACGAGCACGGACTACTTAATCGCATTCTTGTTTATCTTCATGTTTTTTTGCATCATCGTCGCTTTCTTCTACGGAGTGAACGTCGGCAAGACCAAAGCAGCGGAAGAGTACGAACTCAAGCTGCGGGCCGCTGCGGAAGAGGACGTCATGGAGGAACTCTCGTCCTACCACCAGCAACATCTTGCTTCTTTTTATTATAACGTATACTATCCGTTTCGCACATTTCAAACATCCTGGGTGACGACGTTGAGCGACATCGCCAGCGGCCAGAACACGAGCGGTCTGGAGTCGATCCGGAAGCTGAGCAGGATGGCATCGGACGTATACAGTTCGGTCGAGGTGATGTCCCTGCCGAACCAGTCGCCGCTCCTCAAGCAGGCGCAGACCAATTATCTCCGCGCCCTGAGGCTGTTCCAGGAAGCGGACAAACGCGCGGAAAGCTATGACGCCAGCGGACGCGAGCTGGTCCAATCCCTGCTCGGCGACGCCTATATCACCGAAGCGATCCATTATGCCGCTCAGGCCCAGGCCGATTATTATGAAGCGATCGTCAGATGGCATGATTCCGTGGTCGTGGAGCTGGAGGGCATCGATCAGCTGAACGACACGGGCATGTCGCTGGACACCTGGTTCGCCTTGCCGTTTAACGTGCAGAACAGCCTGGTCGCCAACGCGCTGGCGGCCAGCGACCTGATGGGCAATTACACGCCGCAGGACATGACCGCCGTGTTGGCCTCGATGATCGACAACGGCACTGCGGGAAGGCTCGGGTTGGGCAACCTGGAAGAGGCCGTGAAGCTGCTGCATGATACCCATGCCGTTCGTTCGGGCGATTATTTTACGTACAAGGATATGTACTTCCAGGACGATGTCAAGCCTCAGCTCCCCTTCTACTTTGAGCCTCAGCAATAGTGGCCATTGGGAGCGGGCCGACCTTCACCGGTATCTCTCACGCCTTTCACCATGAAGGGTGTGAGAGATTTTTTTCATGACGACGACCTCGAAGTCGCCCGGAGCAAAGATGAATAATGTTTGACACTGATGA
Source organism: uncultured Paenibacillaceae bacterium (assembly GCA_937957685.1). Taxonomy (GTDB): domain Bacteria; phylum Bacillota; class Bacilli; order Paenibacillales; family DA-C8; genus Insulibacter. The sequence continues at coordinate 56,503 of CALGAO010000089.1, read as the reverse complement.
GGAAAATGATTGCAAATAACTCCCTTTTTCATTACAATAAGAAATGGTATTTGCCCCAATCTGGAATTCCTATTGGTTTACTCTGATATGACAATTAGGAGGATGAACATGTCTAATCTGGTGGTCGACACACTGATTGAAATTCCGCAAGGAAGTCAGAACAAATACGAGTTTGACAAGGAAACGGGACGATTCGTACTCGATCGCGTCCTGTACGGTTCGATGAGATATCCGGCCGAATACGGCTATCTGGAAGGCACGCTGGCCCTTGACGGCGACCCGCTCGATGTGCTCGTGCTTGTGACCAACCCCACCTTCCCTGGCTGTGTCATCAACACCCGCATCATCGGTGTGATGTTGATGGTGGACAACGGTGAGGAAGACGAGAAGCTGATCGGTGTTCCTACGAAGGATCCGCGCTGGAACCATGTGAAGAGCCTGGACGATGTCGCTCCTCATACGCTGAAGGAGATCGAGAACTTCTTCCTCCGCTACAAGGACCTGGAGAACAAGAAGGTTGAAGTGACCGGCTTCAGGGATGCCACTTTTGCAGCTCAGCTGTATGAGGAATGCAAGAAGCGTTACGAAGCGGCCAAGTAACAGAAGCTGATGTCTGACGAGTGCGATGCAGGTATTGACACGTCACTCGTCAGATGTTACATTAATGAAAAATTATCACATTGAAGTCGAACGACGATGAAGGAAACGACTATCCTGGACAACCCTCAGAGAGCCGATGGCTGGTGCGAATCGGCGGTGTGCTTGATAGCTTCCAGCATTCCCGAGTCGCTGCGCTGAACAGGATCTCTCCTCAATAGGTGCAGCCGGTAACAACCGTTATCTGTTTGGTCTTGCAGACCAGTAGAGGCCATCCGTGCGAACGGATGGCGAACAAGGGTGGTACCACGAAGCATACTCTCGTCCCTTACGACGCAACAGGTGTAGGGATTGAGGGTTTTTTCATTTCATCACCAAGTAATATAGACATTAGGAGGAATAGAACCAATGTTCAAAGTGCTTGTGTCCGACCCGATCAGCGATCATGGCTTGCAGCAGCTCATGGATGCGCCTGACGTTGCTCTGGACAAGAAAACCGGTCTCAGTGAGGACGAGCTCGTGGCCATCATCGGCGAATATGACGCGCTGCTCGTGCGCAGCCAGACCAAGGTGACAGCCCGCATCATCGAGGCTGCGAACCGGCTGAAGGTCATCGGCCGCGCCGGCGTTGGCGTGGACAACATCGATCTGGAAGCCGCCACGCAGAAAGGGATCATCGTCATCAACGCGCCGGATGGCAACACGATCGCGACTTGCGAACTTACCTTCGCGATGATGATGGCTCTCGCTCGTCATATTCCGCAGGCTTACAAGAAGACGATCTCCGGAGAATGGGACCGCAAGTCGTTCGTCGGCGTGGAGCTTCGCGCCAAGACGCTCGGCGTCATCGGCATGGGCCGAATCGGCAGCGAGGTGGCGAAGCGCGCCAAGGCGTTCGGCATGGAGATCCTCGGTTACGACCCGTTCCTGACGGAAGACCGCGCCGAGAAGCTTGGCGTCACGCTGGCCACGATCGATCAGATCTGCGAGCAGGCGGATTTCATCACGGTGCATACGCCGCTCACGAATGAGACGCGCAACCTGATCTCGAAGCCGCAGTTCGCCAGGATGAAGAAGGGCGTGCGCATCATCAACTGCGCGCGCGGCGGCATCATCGACGAACAGGCCCTGATCGAGGCGATCGACGAAGGCATCGTGGCCGGTGCCGCATTCGACGTATTCGTCGAGGAACCGCCCAAGCCGGATCATCCGTTCCTGAACCACCCGAAGATCATCGTCACCCCTCACCTCGGAGCTTCGACGATCGAAGCGCAGGAGAACGTGGCGATCGACGTTGCCGAGGAAGTGCTGCACATCCTTCGCGATGAACCGTTCAAGAACGCGGTCAACATGCCTCCGGTTCCGGCCAACGTCATGGCGAAGCTGCAGCCTTACTTCCTGCTCGGCGAACGCATGGGCAAGTTCCTTTCGCAGATGGCGGATGCCGCTCCGCAGGAGATCATCGTCAACTATTCGGGCGAGCTGGCGGAAGTCGATACCGCTCCTCTCACCCGCTATATCGTCAAGGGCGTGCTCAGCCAACATCTCGGATCGGACGTCAATATCATCAACGCGATGCATATGGCCAAGATTCGCGATGTCAACATCATCCGCGAGAAGTCGAGCGCTTCGAAGGGCTTCACCAATCTGATCACGGTCACCCTCCGCTCCGGCAGGACGGAACGCTCGATCGCAGGCACCCTGCTTAACGGCTACGGCCCGCGCATCGTGAAGATCGATCAATATCCGGTCGACGTATCGCCGGAAGGCAACATCCTCCTCGTGGCGCATACCGACAAGCCAGGCATCATCGGCCGCCTCGGCTCCGTGCTCGGCGACAGCAACACGAACATCGCCACGATGCAGGTCGGCCGCAAGGTCGTCGGGGGTTCGGCGATCATGGTGCTGACGGTGGACAAGCCGGCTCCGAAGGAAGCGATCGAGGAACTGAGCAACCTGCCGGACATTGAACAGGTGAAGGAAATCCTGCTGTAACCGCATAACGGACGCACTTTCAGAAGGGACGGAATCTCCGTCCCTTCTTCTTTATGCCGATGGATAGTGAGAATGGTTTTCGTTGCATTGATAATGAGAATCGTTATCTATAATTATTATTATTTTAGAATTATTATTGTAAAATAGGGCCTTCTGTGCTACACTGTAAGCAAGGAGGCGAGTACGATGAATGCCAACACCAATACGTCGAAGCTATACCGCAGTCCGTTGAGATGGAAAGAACCGTCCTGGTTCAACAGCGTCAAGCCTCATCTCGAACTGGTCGCTGCGCTGGTCAGCGGCGTACTCATCGCAATCGGATGGTACTTAAGCCATGAGCAGCTGGACACGGCAGCTGTCATCACATATATCTTCGCATATCTGATCGGAGGTTACGCCAAGGCCAAGGAAGGCATCCAGGCCACGCTGGCCCAGCGCTCGCTCAACGTGGAATTGCTGATGGTGCTGGCCGCGATCGGGTCGGCGGCCATCGGATACTGGTCCGAAGGCGCCATCCTCATCTTCATCTTCGCGCTGAGCGGCGCCCTTGAAAGCTACACGATGGACAGGAGCCGCAAGGAAATCTCCGCGCTTCTCAGCCTTCAGCCGGAGACGGCAGTGCGAATCCGGAACGGCAGCGAAGAGGTTGTCCCGGTGAAGCAGCTGAGCGTTGGCGACATCGTGCTGGTCAAACCGGGTGAACGGATACCCGTGGACGGCAGGATTCAGGAAGGTACGACGAATATCGACGAATCGGCGCTTACGGGTGAATCGATACCGGTGATCAGACAGGCCGGCGATGAGGTGTTCGCCGGAACCTTCAACATGCGGGGCAGCATCGAGATCGTCATGACGAAGCCAAGCAGCGAGACGCTGTTCCAGAAGATCATCCGCATGGTGGAATCGGCGCAGGAAGAGAAATCTCCGGCGCAGCAGTTTATCGAACGGTTCGAGGGCACCTATGTCAAGGCGGTGCTGATCCTGGTCGGCATCATGATGGTGCTTCCCCACTACGCGCTTGGCTGGAGCTGGCAAGAAACCTTGTACCGGGCCATGGTGCTGCTGGTCGTCGCCTCCCCTTGCGCCCTGGTTGCCTCGATCATGCCGGCCACGCTGTCCGCCATATCGAACGGCGCGCGGCACGGCATCCTGTTCAAGGGCGGCGTTCATCTTGAAAAACTGGCCAAGTTGGAGGCCATCGCCTTCGACAAGACCGGCACGCTGACCAAGGGTACGCCGCAAGTGACGGATGTATATGCACGCGAAGACCTGGACGAAGGCGATCTGCTGCGGAATGTCGCAGCCATCGAGCGCTATTCCAATCACCCGCTGGCGGCAGCGATCGTCCGGGCGGCGGAAACAAGGGGCGCCGAGTTGCCAAGAGCCGTGAATATGGAAGACATCGCCGGCTTAGGCATCCAGGCGGAAGTCAGCGGCGTAACCTGGAAGGTCGGCAAGGCTGATTTTGTCGGACGGGCTGATGCGGAGAGCTTCCGCGATCGTATCGGAGCCAGGCTGGAGGAGCAAGGCAAGACCATCGTGTATGTGCGGGACGATCAGGGCATCGCTGGCGTCATCGCACTCAAGGACGTCATCCGCGAGGAGTCGGTGAGCGCGATCCGCAAGCTGCGCAATGCCGGCATTCATACGATGATGATCACCGGCGACAGCCGTTCGACTGCGGCGGCCATCGCGTTGGAGAGCGGAATCGACGGCTATGCGGCGGAATGCCTGCCTGAAGACAAGGTTGCCGAGATAAAGAAGCTGAAGGAGCGTTATCGTTCGGTGGCCATGGTCGGTGACGGCATCAATGATGCGCCTGCCCTCGCCACCGCCGATGTTGGCGTGGCGATGGGAGAAGGCACCGACGTGGCGATGCAGACGGCGGATGTGATCCTCGTGAAGAACGATCTGGAGAAGCTGGCTTACGCGATCACTTTGTCGAAGCGTATGAACCGCATCGTCAAGCAAAATATCGTCTTCTCGATCGCCGTGATCATCCTGCTCATCCTTTCGAACTTCATGCAGTCGCTTGCCCTGCCGTTTGGCGTCATCGGCCACGAGGGCAGCACGATCCTGGTCATCCTGAACGGCCTTCGATTGCTGCGCTGATGACGAACTCGTCCACTTAGAAAGGCGGAGCCCGGGATTCCTCCCGGGCTCCGCCTTTGTGCGTCGTTCCCAAATGTTATGTCCGTTATCCGAATCGTTCATAAGAACAGCGGTTCATCCTCCGCATGGCAGTCGCTCATTGAGTCGGCAGACAGATCGTGAAGGTCGTGCCTTCACCGAGCTTGCTCCTCACGTTGATCTGACCGCCATGCGCATCCACGAAGTGCTTGACGATCGCCAGCCCGAGTCCCGTTCCCCCGGTCTGTCCCCGGGTACGGGCCTTGTCCGCCTTGTAGAATCGCTCGAAAATATAAGGCAGATCGTGCTCCGGGATCCCTTCCCCCTCATCGGCCACCTCGAGCCTGATCCATGACGCGCCATCCAGACTCGTCAGCTCGGCGATGACGCGGATGCGCTTGCCGGACGGCGTGTGGCGAATCGCATTGTCCAGCAGGTTGGTGAGCACCTGCTCGAGACGTCCCTCGTCAGCCCGGTTCATCACCAGCGGCTGATCGGGCATCGCAAATTCCAGCTCGATCCCTCTGTCCCGCGCGATCGGCGAGTATTTGCGTTCGAAGCGATGAAGAAGCTCCTGTATGACCAGCCGGGCATAATGCATCTCCAGATGCCCGGATTGCATCTTCGCCAGATCCATCAGATCCTTCACCAAGCGACCCATGCGCAGCGATTCCTCATGGATGATCTGCACCAGTTGCCTCTGCTCCTCCGGCGACGCCGCTATATCATCCAGCAGCGCCTCACTGTAACCCTGCACCATCGAGATCGGCGTGCGCAGCTCATGCGAGACATTGGCCAGGAAGTCGTTGCGCAGTTTATCCAGCCTGTGCTCCTCCGTCACATCCCTCAGCACGGCGACCGCACCGCGCAGATGATCGCCGCTGTAGAGCGGCGTGACGACTACGGACCAGACCGTGTTCAACACATTCAGCTTCGTCACGCGCTCATCCGAACCGCTCACGATGGATTCAAACAGGGCGAGCAGCGGTTTCGGCACCGTTCCGCCCGACTGCAGGTCCGATGCGGCAGAAGGGGTTGTGTCGCCATCGAGGCCGACATTTTTCCACGCCTCCATCAACTCGGAGCCCTTCGGATTGGTCAGGATGACGTTGCCATTCGCATCGAAGGTGACCACCGCATCGCTCATGCTGCTCAGGATGCTGGACAGGTGCTCCTTCTCATGCTTCAGCGCATCGAACAGCCGCTGCAGCTGTTCGGCCATGTTGTTGAAGGTGTTGGCCAACTCACCCAGCTCGTCGCTCGATGCGTGAACGATCCGCATGTTGTAGTTGCCCCGCGCAACGTGCTCCGCCGCTTCCTTCAGCTGAATCAGCGGTCTGGTGATGCGGCTCGAGAGGAACAGGGCGAAGAGGGTCGTCATGGAGAACCCGATGACGCCCGTGATGATGAACAGATTCTTGATCGGCGCAGAGTCCGTGAAGGTCATCTCGATGTATTCCAGCAGGAACATCCCGAGTATCGCGAGGACGATGATGACCAGCCCGATGATCGTCAGCCACAGCTTGCCAACGATGCTTCTGAGGAATTGGATCATTATCTCGGCACCTCAAGCTTGTAGCCGACTCCCCATACCGTGGTGATCATGGCCGCTGCCTCCGGCGACGTCTTCGTCAGTTTCTCGCGCAGCCTCTTCACATGCGTGTCGACCGTCCGGAGGTCACCAAAGAATTCATAGTTCCAGACATCCCGGAGCAACTGCTCCCTGGAGAACACCTTATCCGGCGATGAAGCAAGGTAATGAAGCAGCTCGTATTCCTTGGGCGTCAGGCTCACCTCGACACCGCCCGCGATGACGCGATGCGCATCGTGCTCGATCACCAGATGCGGGAACACGATGTTGTTGCTGGAGTTTCCGCTTGACACCGCCCTGCTGGACGATGTTCGCCTCAGGATCGCCTTGACGCGGTAGATCACCTCACGCGGACTGAACGGCTTCACGACATAGTCGTCGGCACCTGCCTCGAATCCGTGCACGCGATTGGACTCCTCGCCGCGCGCCGTCAGCATGATCACCGGCGTCATCTTCGTCTGACGAAGCTTGTTGCACACTTCGATGCCATCCATCCTGGGCAACATCAGATCCAGCAGGATCAGATCATAATCGTTGTCAAGCGCGAGCCTCAGGGCTGTTTCCCCGTCCGCCGCCTCGGTGATGACAAATCCTTCCTTCTCAAGGTACATGCGCAGCAACCTGCGAATGCGTTCCTCATCATCCACAACCAGGATATGAAGCTCTTTGTCCTCCATACGACCGTTCACCTCCGAATATTAAACGCCTGCATAGGAGTGCAGACCAGCGATGACCAGGTTGACACCGATCAGTGTGAACATGATGATCAGGAAGCCGATAACGGACATCCAGGCTGACTTCGTCCCTTGCCAACCGCGGGACAGGCGCAGATGGAGATAGGCTGTGTAGAACAGCCAGGTGATCAGCGCCCACGTTTCCTTGGGGTCCCAGGCCCAGAAGCGCCCCCAGGCCTGGTGTGCCCATATGCTGGCGAAGATCAGGGCTCCGAGCGTGAAGATCGGATAGCCGATGGCGATGGCGCGATAGCTGATCTCATCCAGATCCTGCTCATCGATCCCGTTCATGATCGGGCTGACCACCGCGCCAAGCGGCCTGCGAATGATCAGACGAATCAGTCCGTAGAGGATGAGGCCGACAGCCAGCGACCAGATGATCGTATTCAGCTTGCGGCCTGCGTTCACGCCCTTCATCCATGCAGGCGCTTCAAACAGCGGTTCCTTCATGCCGAGGAATGGTTGCATCTCCACCTGCACGCTGTTATGAGGCTTGACGATCGGCGGGATGATGTAGGTGACCGTTTGCTCAACCTCCACCTTCTGTCCGAGTTCGTCCTCCTCAATCAACGTTTGCACAAATTCCGCGCGGTAGCCTGCGCCGTTAAAGGAGAAGACAAGCACGATGAAGGCGATCAGCGTGATCAGCGCGATGAGCGTATATTCCACGCCGCGAATCTGGCGCTTGCCCGACGCGCTTCTGTCTTTGAAATTGACCGTGCGGAGTAGATACATGAATCCGGCGGCGAAACCGACCGCCAGGAAGGCTTCACCCAGGGCGGCCAGCGTGACGTGGATGTACAGCCAGATGCTCTGAAGCTGCGGGATCAGCGGCGTAACGGCGCTCGGGAAAACGGCGCCGTAGGCGACGATCACCACCGACAGCGGCATGGCGAACAGGCCGATGAGCGGCTTGCGGTAGATCGCATAGATGACGATAAACGCGAGCGTCACCATCATGCCGAAGAAGGTCAGGAATTCATACAGATTCGATACCGGGATATGACCGGATGCCGCCCATCTGAGCCCGGTAAAGGATGCATGCGAGATCAGACCGAGGATGGCGATCCACAGGCCGATGCCGCCCCAGCGGCGCATGTGCGAGTCCGCATCCCGATTGCTCCAGCGCTTGCCCAGCACCGAGATGCCAAACACGATGAAGGACAGGTTGTACAGGATAAATGCCACCATCAGAAAAGTGCTGCTCAGATCCAGCAGTGCTGCTGATTGCTCTACATTCACGATTTGCCCACCCCGCTATTATCCAACGATTTGGCATCGATCTCGATGCCGGTCTTGTCAAGTATCTTCGCCAGCTCGTCACGCAATCCGTACCAGTTCTTGTTCGTATGGGCGGCGACGATCAATCTCGATCCGTCGATGCGCACCCAGATGCGACGATGCTGCCAGTACAGGCCGATGACAACGCCGAACAGGAAGATCAGTGCTCCAGCAAGCACATACGGCAATGCCCGCTCGACCTTGACCATCAGGTACGAGCTGTAGAAGGAGGCCTCCATGCCGCCGATCTCGAAGGTGAGCGGCTCGCTGTCCTCCGCCCCGCTGATGCGCGTCTGGTATTGCTGAAACGGCACGACGAAATATTGCTCGGTCGTTCCGTCTGCAAGCGTCATGTCCAAAATAAAGGCCGGATTGTTCGGCAGCCTCGACTTCGTCGCCGGAACTCCGTCAACGCTCGTCAGTTCGGGGTAATACCCGGTCAGCTCGACCGACACATCGCCCAGCTGATACGCCGGTGCCGGATCCGTCAGGTTGAGCACGAGTTCGCCGATCGGCTGCCCGTCCCTCAGGACGTTCAGGGTCATGATCGTCGCCTGCGGCGAGAAGGCATAATCGATCTGATAGATCGAATATCCGTCGTACTTCAGCGGTTCATTCGGCCGGATCTTGTGCTGCAGCACTTCCTCCAGCTGCGGCTCGGCGAACGGATTGTTGCAGTCCGCCACGCACCGGTACAGGATCGCATCCGTTTCGAAGGCAAACTGCAGCTCCTGGCCGCTGACGTGCGGTCCGACCTCCTTGACCTCGGTGAATTTGAGGTTCTTCAGATAGTAGTTGGTGCCGGGAATGCTCACCGTCTGTCCTTCGTTGACCGAGAATCCCTGCTCCATATACCAGCCCGGCAAGCCTCTGGTGAGCAGCGCGGCGAGCAGGATGATCAGACCGACATGATTGATGTAGGGTCCCCATCTGCTGAAGCGGTTCTTCTCTCCGAGCAGCGAGGTGCCTTCGCGCGTCACCTGGTACCTGCGCTCCCGGATCGCCTCCTCCGCCTCCTTCAGCCAGCTCTCCGCGTCCGCCACCTCACCGATGTACAGCACCTTCTGCCGTTTCAGGAAGGTCTCATGCTTCACCGGTTGCTGTTTCTTCAGCGCCTTGTACAGAGGAATGATCCTGTCCAGGCTGCATATAATGAGAGAAGCGGCAATCATCAGCACCAGGCCCTTGTACCACCAGCTGCCGAACGTATCCGCCAGGCCCAGCGAGTAATACAGCTCGCCCAGCTTGCCGTATTCCTCCGCATAATAGCTCGCCGGATCGTAGCTTGGCACCACGTTGACCTGCGGCAGCAGCGTGCCGAGGATCGACAGCAGCAGGGTGATGATGATCAGATAGACGGCTACTTTCACCGAGGAGAAGAAATTCCATATGCGGTCCAGCAGCTTCGGATTGGACTTCTGCGATCGTCTCGCTGCTCCCTCGTATCGCATCTCCAGGAGGCCGTCCGATTCGGCCACCTCCTGCTGCACCGGCAGACCGCACGCCTCGCACAGCACGGTTCCAACCGGATTCTGATGTCCGCATTCACATTTGGTATTGGTCAGCAACGCTAAGGCTCCTCCCTGCTTGAACACAACAAGACCTGCGCTCGGCTTCATCAGCCGGACAGCAGGCGCTTGATGGCTTTTTCGATATCGTGCGACGGAAGCGAACCCTCATTCATCTCGCCGACGATCTCCTGGCGTATGACGCCTTTTTCATCGATGAAGAACGTTGTCGGATAATTGTAAACCCCATATTGCTTCCGTACCACATTTTTGTCTAACAGGATCGGGAATGTGATGTTCATGCCTCTTATGAAATTGTTGATGGTTACGGTGCTCTCATCAAGATTGACGCCCAGCACCACGAGACCCTGGTCACGGTACTTCTCATACTTCTTCTGAAGCAGCGGCATTTCCCTCACACAAGGTTCACAGAAACTTCCCCAAAAATTCAGCACGACAGGATGGCCGATGAAGTCATTCAGCTCGTACGCGGCTCCGTCCAGGCCGTACAAGGAGAAGTTCGGCGCCGTCTCTCCGACCTTGGGAGCCGGCGTCTTGCTCAGGTTGGCGCCGATCGTGAACGCGCCGGCGGCGATGATGACGGCAAGAATCGTCAATTGCACCCATTTGTTGCGTGCCATGGCCCCTCACCTCAATCCTCATTATATCGAAAAATGGAAGGAACCATAGCTATGAATTGTGAACGTTGTATGTCTTGTGAGCGGCGTCACTGAGTTCCTTGACTTCCTCCGGCCGAAGCAGGCGATACTTGCCGCGCGGCAGTCCGTGCAGGAACAGCGTGCCGAACTGGATGCGCTTCAGCCGGTACACCGGATAGCCGACCTTCTCGAACATGCGCCGCACCTGGCGATTGCGCCCCTCGTAGATCGTGATGCTGATCACGGATTGCTTCTCGTCCGGCGAAACATCATGATACTCGACTTCCGCAGGCGCCGTCATGCCGTCTTCCAGCATCACGCCCTGGCGCAGCTTGTCCAGCACATCGCCATGCGGCACGCCCTTCACGTAGGCGAGGTAGGTTCTCGGCACGTGATGCTTCGGATGCATAAGCAGGTTGGCCAGCTCTCCGTCGTTGGTGAGCAGAAGCAGGCCCTCCGTGTCGTAATCCAGCCTGCCGACGGGATAGACGCGTTCCTCGATGCCCTTCAGGTAATCGGTGACGACGCGTCTGCCCTGCGGGTCGGACAAGCTGGTGATCACCCCTTTGGGCTTGTGCAGCATGACGTATATTTTCTTCTCCGCCTGGATCGGCTTGCCGTTCACCTTGATCACGTCCTTGGCCGGATCCACCTTCACGCCCAGGGTCGTGACGACCTGGTCGTTGACCTCGATCTTGCCGGCCAGGATCAGTTCCTCGCATTTGCGACGCGATGCGACGCCGGCGTGAGCCAGCACTTTCTGCAATCTTTCCATTCTTTATACACCTCAGTCTAATCATAACCATCCTGAGGGAAAATCACAAGTGAAGGCGGCTCCTGCATTTGTCGACCCGAAGCCGCCTGCGTTCCACCTGCGGCGTTCCTCCGCTTGCCTTGCGTCCGGCCCGCTGACGTTCAGCCGCCAAAGACAAGCATGCAGATGGCGATCGCGGTGACAAAGCCGACCAGGTCGGAGAAAAGGCCAACCTTGATCGCGTAGCGGGCGTTGCGGATGCCGACGGCGCCGAAATAGACGGTGATGACGTACAGCGTCGTGTCCGTACTGCCCTGGATCGTCGAGGCGATGCGCCCGACCAGCGAGTCCGGCCCATGCTCCTGGATCAGATCGGTGGCATAGGCGAGCGACCCCGCGCCGGTGATCGTGCGCAGGATGCCAAGCGGCAGCACCTCTCCCGGGATGCCGACAGAGTCCAGCAGCGGCTGGATGGCGGATACGAACATGTCCAGCGCTCCGGATGCGCGGAAGATGCTGATCGCCGTCATCATGCCCACCAGATGCGGGATGATCCGGACCGCCGTGTCGAAGCCGTCCTTCGCCCCGTCCACGAAGGTCTCGTAGACCGGGACTTTCCTGAAGGCCGCATAAAGAGGAATAAAGGCGATCATCACCGGGATCGCCCACATGGATATCGTGGATATGAGTGCGTACAAGCGGTTCACTCCTTTGGAGGCTTGAGCGCATGGCGGTATCGGTACCATTTGTCCGCGAGGATGGCCGCCGTCGTCGCGATCAGGGTGGCGAGCAGGGTTGTGCCGACGATCTCCGTCGGATTGGCCGAGCCGAAGTTCATGCGGATCGCGATGAGCGTCGTGGGAATGAGCGTGATGCTTGCCGTATTGAGCGCCAGCAGCGTGCACATGTCCGCGCTGGCCACGGTCTTGTCGCCATTGAGCTTCTGCAGTTCCTGCATCGCCTTGATGCCCATCGGTGTCGCCGCATTGCCGAGCCCCAGGATGTTGGCGCTCATATTGGTGATGATGTAACCGATGGCGGGATGGTCCTTCGGGATGGTCGGGAACAGGAACCGAATGAACGGACGAAGCAGATTGCCCAGCTTCTGCAGCAGCCCTGCCTGCTCAGCGATACGCATGAGTCCGAGCCAGAATACGAGCACGCTGATCAGGCCGATGCATACGGACACGCCGGTCTTCGCGCCCTCAAAGGCAGCCTCCGTCACCTGCTCCATCCTGCCGTTGATCGCCCCGATGACAAATCCGCACACGATAAAAAACAGCCAGATCCAATTCACCATCACTGTGTCACCTCTCTCTTGTTCAGCATGGCACTCCCTGTCCGATTCGCTTCCATCCGTCCGATCGAACGGATGGAAGCTTGTCGCGAAGCCGTTTACCGGAGCGTGAACAGCTTGATGACCACTTGCCTCAACCTGGTGATATAGGAGTCATTCGCTGCAGCCGGCGCCGAGCTGTCCACCTCATTCGGCTTCCTGCCCAGCGGCACGCTGCCGATGAACTGGCCTTCGAGATAGAAGTTGACCCTCCCCAGCTCACCGAGACGATAATCGACGGTGCCTTCCTCCTCCAGCATGACCTCGTGTGTGATATGCTCGATCTCTCCTTCATAGAGAGGGTAATAGAAAGACCTGGCCGCCACATAGGGCGTATCCTGTACCGCTTCCCCCGCTGCGATCAGACGATGATTGGCGAAGTATCGGAAGCCCCAGTCGAGCAGGCGGGCATGATCCACCCAATCGCTTCCGTCGTTGATCGTTACCGCGGCGAGCTGCCTGCCATCTCGCGTGGCCGAGCTGACAAGCCCCCGGCCCGCCGCTTTCGTGTAGCCGGTCTTCACTCCGTCCGCTCCTTCATAGAGCGTGAGCATCTTGTTCTTGTTGTACCAGACATGATCCCATTTCTCGCCGGGATTCGGCACACGCTTCACCCGGGTCGAGACGATCTCGCGAAAGGTCGGATTCTTGAGCGCATATGCGGTAAGTCTGGCCAGATCCTCCGCGCTGGAGTAATGACCTTCCATATCCAGACCGTGCGGATTCATAAATGAAGTATTGGTCAGGCCGAGCTCGGCTGCTTTGGCGTTCATCATGAAGACGAAGCCCTGCTCGCTTCCTCCCACATGCTCCGCTATTGCCGTTGCCGCATCGTTGCCGGAACGGAGCAGCAGGCCATAAAGCAAGTGAAGGAGCGAGATCTCCTGACCTTCCTTGAGATAGATCGATGAGCCCTCCTTGCCGACGGCATTGCGGCTCACCTTTACGATATCCTCCAGATGGCCGTGCTCGATAGCCACGATCGCGGTCATGATCTTCGTCAGACTGGCGATCAGCAGCCTCTCATCGCCGTGATGACTGTACAGGATGCGACCGGAACCAACATCGATCAGGGCGGCAGCCTGGGCGTTCGTGCTGATCGGAGGTGGGCCCTCCGCATGATGAGCAACGACGATCGAGGGGGGAGATGTCAGCAGCATGATGGCAAGGATTAACACAACAAGCACTGATCTTCTCATAATTTCCTCCTGGGCATGGAATCCGTAGCGCCTGGTCCTCAGTCTTGTACATGTATATGCTTATCCATGTTTGTTATTCAATGTTGTCCGCATAAAAAAACTGCCCCTGAAGGGCAGTGAGGGTCGAATGAGCCTTGGCCGCGGATGGCTGCTCGGGGATGCATGGCGCAGCCTGAGTGCGCTGTATTTACATGATCGGTGTCGGTTCCGATTGAGAGGTTGCAGGCGTGGTTGCCAGTTGCTCCTTGGGCTGACTGCTTTTTTTCATCATGCCGGACAACTTGTCCACCAGCTGGGGCGCCGAATCGATGATCTTGTCGAGCAGATGGGTCTGAGTGTCCAGCGGCACGACATTGACCCCCGATGGGGACACGACCAGAAATGCGATCGGGGTGATCGACACGCCGCCGCCAGCGCCACCACCGAACGGATGATAGATGTTGGCGTTGTGACCCATCGGATCCGTTGTCGTATGATGATCGCCGTCGATGACAAATTCGCTGCCGCCCGCGGCAAAACCGAATCCCACCTTGGATATTGGCAGGATCACAGTGCCATCCTTGGTTTCAACAGGGTCACCGACGATCGTGTTGACATCCGCCATCTCCCGAATGTTTTCCATAGCCGTTTTCATAAGGCCTTGAATCGGATGATCCATATCCTGACTACCTCCTCGAAGATGAACTACTCATCGTATAGTGTGACCACTTGTTTTCAGATTATGAAAGTCCGGGTCATGAGCAGGATGAAGATGTGGATCGCAGCCTGCCCGATCAACGCCCGCTTCGACGCCTTGCCCCTGCCTCTGGCGCGCAGCAGGCGCACGAGGAGCAGGATGGCGGCAAGCAGCGCATAGCCGGTGCGAAGCTTCAGGATGCTGCTCAGGCGGGTCGCGAACATCTGCTCGTTGTACAAAGGCGTGATGTCCAGCTTCGGCAGGATGCGAAGGCGTATATGCTTCGACACATAGCCGACCATGGAACCCTTCAGGCTCCACGCCAGCCCCGTCAAGGTTGCGGTCTCCACGGCATCGCCAGCGCCGATCTGCGTATCCCAGATGAGTTCATAGCAGCGCACCTTGCCGAGCGTCTCCTTCAGCCATCTGGACAGGCCCAGGATGTGACGCAGGAGTGCCATGTATTTCTCATAGCCTTTCATCATCATGTCCCGGTCGATCTTGATCTGCTTCTCGTCCACGACTGACAGGGTTCGCTCGTTCAACTGTTTCTCCTTGACCGCCAGGCCTTCTCTGCCCTTCAGTCGCAGTTCGGAGAGCTCGATGCTGCGACGCACCAGACCATACAGCCAGCGGAAGTGGAGCTCGATGTGATCATTTTGCCGCTCCCGCCTGACGCGGATCTTGACCTCCAGATCGCATGCGAGCACCGCTGCGAGCGCCCCGGCGATCACGATGATGGTTGCGACGATCCACCCTTCCATGCTCATCCTCCCTTACCCTGACAAGCCAACAAAAAATCCCTTGAAAGGAAATTCTCTCAAGGGATAGTATGCGCATTATTCAACTGTTCATTCGTTCCTCCAGGTCATCGATCGTCAGCTGACGTTCGCCCATGCGCTCGAACAGATCTCTCGTCTGCTCGGCCAGCGTCTCCGCATCGAAGTCCGGCGGCACGGGCAGATCATTCAACGACTTCAGGCCGAAGTAGTCGAGGAACTGCCTGGTCGTCCCATACAGGATCGGGCGCCCGATGACTTCCGCCCTGGCCACCTCCTGGATCAGTTGCTTCGCCACCAGCGTCTGGATCGGGCGATCGGACTTGACGCCGCGAACCTCCTCGATCTCGACGCGCGTGATCGGCTGCTTGTAGGCGATGATCGCCAGCGTCTCCAACGCAGCCTGTGACAATGTCGCATGCGTCGGCGAATAGGCCATCCGTTCGAAGAAAGGGGCATGCTCAGGCAAGGTTGTCATCTGAAAGGTGCCGGCGATCTCCACGATCTGGATGCCGCGGCCTTCACGGCGCAGGTCATTCTTCAGATCCTGGACCAGATCCGCGACGAGCTCATCGCTCTCCTCGAGGATTTCCGCGATCTGCTTGACGTCCAGCCCCTCGTCGCCAGCGGCGAAGAGCAACCCCTCAATAACTGATTTCATCTGCCGGTAATTCATAATCTCCCCCTGCCTCACGAAGTTGGATGACGATCTCGTCGAACAGCTTGTGCTGGTAACAGGTGACGCGTTTCCGTCTGATCAGCTCAAGCAAGGCGAGGAAGGTGACCACGATCTCCGTCCGGTCCGCGTCCTCGCTTACGATCCGCGAGAACAACGCCTGCCCGCCCATGCTCTCCAGCATGTCCGTCACCTGCACCATCCGGTCCTTGACCGATATCTCATCGCGCGTGATCCTGGCGACGGTGGCGCGCGCAGACGAACGGCGCATCGCTCTCTGGAAAGCAAGCAGAAGATCCGTCAGATTAAAATCCTGAACCGGGTTCTCCTCAATATGCGCGATATAGGACGACAGGTCCAGAGGTGCCCGCGTGTAGATCTGGCTGCGCGCTACCTCCATCTCCCGCAGCTGGTCAGCGGCAGCCTTGATCTTCCGGTATTCGATCAGCCGCTGCACGAGCTCCTCGCGCGGGTCGTAGGCTTCTTCCTCGCCGTCCTCATTCACGATAACCGGCGGCTTCGGCAGCAGCATGCGGCTCTTGATCGACAGGAGCTCCGCCGCCATGACGAGAAACTCGCTCGCCACCTCGAGCTCGTACTCCTGCCAGGTGGCGATGTAAGCCATATATTGATCGGTGATCTGACTGATCGGAATATCGTAGATGTCGATCTCTTGGCTGTCGATCAAGTGCAGCAGAAGATCCAGAGGCCCTTCGAACGTATCCAGTTTATATCGAATCTCCATGCTTGCCCCTCTTTGTGTCTAATGGAATGGCTGGTGATCAAGGCGCTCTCCGTCCCTGGCAAGCGCGCCTCAGGCTCCGGGTGCGAGCGGCCAATGGCAGGAACAGGGTTACAGCTGCTTCATCAGGTTCGCCATCTCGATCGCGCTGACCGCTGCGTCCCAACCCTTGTTGCCAGCCTTCGTGCCGGCGCGTTCCACCGCCTGCTCGATCGTATCGGTGGTCAGCACGCCGAAGATGACCGGCACGCCTGTCTTCTGCGCGGCGGCTGCCACGCCCTTGGACACCTCGTTGCACACATGATCGTAATGGGAAGTGGAGCCTCTTATGACGGCGCCTAGTGTTATTATAGCATCATATTGGCCGCTTGCGGCCATCTTCTGTGCGACGAGAGGAATTTCAAATGCTCCCGGAACCCAGGCGACCGTAATCTCTTCCTCCCTGACGCCATGCCGGCGAAGAGCGTCCTCCGCTCCGCTGAGCAGCTTGCTCGTGATAAATTCGTTAAATCTGCTTGCCACGATGCCGTACCTGAGTCCTTCGGATACAAGATGTCCTTCAATGATTCTGGCCATGGTTAACTTCCTTTCTGATGGTTTGGTGATCGTTTTCGTCTTCTGCCTGGTTGTCCTGTTGCCTGCGGACAGAAGCCAACGGAACAGGCTTACTTCGGATTCCTGGTGACGAAGGTCAGCATATGCCCCAGCTTCTCTTTCTTCGTGTGCAGATAGTTCGAGTTGTCCTCATTCTCCTCCATCTGGATCGGGATGCGGTCCACGACCTCCAGCCCGTAGCCTTCCAGCCCCTTGATCTTGCGGGGATTGTTCGTCATCAGCCGCATCTTGCGCACGCCGAGGTCCTTCAGGATCTGGGCGCCGATGCCATAGTCCCTCAGGTCCGGCTTGAAGCCGAGCTTGAGGTTGGCATCGACCGTATCCAGCCCCTGCTCCTGCAGCTTGTAGGCCTTCAGCTTGTTGATCAGGCCGATGCCCCGACCTTCCTGGCGCATGTACAGGAGCACGCCGCTGCCGTTCTCGTTGATCTGCTTCAGCGCGGCAGCCAGCTGCGGGCCGCAGTCGCAGCGGTGCGAATGGAACACATCGCCGGTCAGGCATTCGGAATGGACGCGGACGAGCGTCGGCTTGTTCGGATCAATCTTGCCCTTGACGAGCGCGACATGCTCCTTGTCGTCCACCTTGTTCGTATAGGCGATCGCCTGGAAGACGCCGTAATCCGTCGGCAGGCGCACCTCGACCTCGCGCTGCACGAGCTTCTCCTTCTGGTTGCGGTAAGCGATCAGGTCCCTGATCGTGATGAGCTTCAGCTGATGCTTCTTCGCAATCTCGTACAGGTCCGGCACGCGCGCCATCGTGCCGTCATCCTTCATGACCTCGCAGATCACGGCCGCCGGATAGGCGCCGCACATCACGGCCAGATCGATCGCCGCCTCGGTATGGCCGGCCCGGCGCAGCACGCCGCCCTTGCGCGCGATCAGCGGGAAGATGTGGCCGGGTCTGCGGAAGTCCTGGGGCAGCGACTTCGGATCGATCAGCGCCTGCACGGTCCGGGCACGCTCGTGGGCGGAGATGCCGGTGGTCGTGTCGACATGGTCGACCGACACCGTAAAGGCCGTTCCATGATAATCGGTGTTCTTGTCAACCATCAGCGGCAGGTTCAGCTCATGCGCCCGCTCCTCGGTGATCGGCACGCAGACGAGGCCGCGCCCCTCCTTGGCCATGAAGTTGATCACATCCGGCGTCGCCTTGTCCGCCAGGGCAACGAAATCCCCCTCGTTCTCCCTGTCCTCATCGTCCACCACGATGACCACCTTGCCCAGGATCAGGTCGTATATCGCTTCCTCTATCGTATCGAACTTGATGTCTCCCATCTCATATCCCTCCATCGATGATGCATGATGCCTATCCTTATCCCGCTCAGACAAACCCGTTCTCCGCCAGCATGGACAGCGTCAGACCGCCGCTGCCTCTCCCGGCCGTCCCCCGGCGGGCGAGAAGGTGCGAGATATACTTGCCGATGATGTCCGTCTCGATGTTGACTGTGGCGCCCTCCCGCTTGAACTGCAGCACCGTCTGCTGCAGGGTGTGCGGGATGATCGAGACGCGAACGATTCCGTCCTCGATGCGCACGACCGTCAGGCTGATGCCGTCGATGGCGATCGACCCGCGCGGCACGATCTCCTCGCTGACCGCAGGATCATGGATGCGGATCGCATAGACGACCGCATTGTCCTCGCGCGTGTGGCTCACGATCACCCCGGTACCGTCGACATGCCCCTGCACGATATGTCCGCCGAAGCGGCCATCCGCGGGCATCGCCCGCTCCAGGTTCACCGGACTGCCTGGGGAGAGCTCGTGCAGGTTGGTCTTGCGGAACGTCTCCGGCATCACATCGACGGTGAAGGAGGCGGCATCGTAACGGGTGACGGTCAGACAGACGCCGTTCACCGCTATGCTGTCACCAGGCTTCACATCGTCCATGATCCTGCTCGCCTGAACGGTGAGGACCATCGCCTGACCAGACCGCTCGATGCGACGGATCGTGCCGATCTCCTCAATGATTCCCGTGAACATTATTCATCCCCCTTGTCCGGATATGCGGGATACCCGATGATGCACAGGTTGTCGCCGAACGGCTCGAACCTGACCCGCTCCAGCTGCCAGGCATCGGACATCCTCGCCATGCCTTCCAGCTGGAAGTTGGCCGGTGCCTCCTGTCCGCCGATGATCTTCGGCGCATAGAACAGATACATCTTGTCGATCAGCCGCGCCTTCAGCATCGCCCCGTTCAGGGTGCCGCCTCCCTCGAGCAGGATCGAAGCGATCTCATGCTCCGCCAGCGTCTGCATCGCCAGATGCAGATCGACACGTTCCCCTGCGCCGCAGGCGACGATCATCACGCCCGCCTGCTCCAGCGCCCGCGCCCGGTCGGGGTCGGCGCGCTCCGTCGTCAGGATGATCGTCTCCGCCTGCTGGTCCTGCACGACCTTGGCATGCAGGGGCGTGCGCAGCCGCGAATCGACGATGATGCGCGTCGGCTGCACGCCCGGCACCGACAGCCTGACCGTCAGGCTCGGATCATCCTTGAGCACGGTGCCGACTCCGACCATGATCGCCTGATGGCGATGGCGCAGCGTATGCACGTAAGCGCGCGCCTGTTCGTTGGTGATCCAGCGGCTGTCGCCGGTGAAGGCGGCGATCTTGCCGTCCAGCGTCGACGCCGTCTTGAGCGCGACGAACGGCCGCTTCCGCGTGATATAGGTGAAGAACGCCTCGTTCAGTTCCTGCGCTTCCTGCTCCAGGACGCCTGTGGTCACCTCGATGCCACGCTTGGCAAGCAATGTCAGTCCACGTCCGGCCACGAGCGGATTCGGGTCCCGACAGGCGACGACGACCCTCTTCACACCGGCCTCGATCAGCCGGTCCGCGCAGGGAGGCGTTCTTCCGTAATGGCTGCAGGGCTCCAGCGTGACGTATGCGGTGCCGCCGCGCGCCTGCTCACCGGCCATGGCCAGCGCGTGCACCTCCGCATGGCCTTCGCCCCGCTTCAGATGCGCCCCCAGCCCGACGATCCGGCCATCCCTGACGATGACACAGCCCACGACCGGATTGCAGCCGGTCTGCCCTTGCGCGGCCGCCGCCATCTCCAGCGCGAGTCGCATATAGGTTTCATCATTCAGCAAGCCGCCCGGCTTGTCATTGCCCATCCTCTCTCACCTCCACCGCTACTGTGGCGATGCCGGTCAAGCTGCACGTTGCCCGGCCATCCGAAAGTCACCCTTGAGAAAGCAAAAGCCCCTCTGTCTAAGAGGGGCTTGGGAGAATACACGGCCCAATCACAGCTTGCACGTCTGAATCGCGTCCTGAAGGGATGAACATGCAGTGATCGCATCGCATAAGCTCTATCCGGGTATGATCGCGTGAGTACCGTCAGATGAGTATATGAAACCAGGCCGACGAGCACCTCCACATTTGTGAAAAAAGGTGCATGTAGCCTCGCAAAATACGATTGTTCATGCCGCTCGCCGATCCAGCAAGCCGTAATCTTCCTTCTCCCATCCAGACTATACTGTCGGTCCCGGAATCGCACCGGGTCCACCGTCTCGAGCCGCTGCTCGCGCCGGGTCACGGACTGATCGCCGCTCAGGCGAATCACCGCCGGTCGGGAATTGCACCCTGCCCCGAAGGAAAGTCAATTGTATGAAGTTAGCTTAAGTATAGCTTATTCTCGCCTCAAATGTCTACACCTGCACTCGGAATTGCGCCTGGCCGGGCTCATGGTTCGGCATGCCTTTCCGTATGGCGCCCGGATGTCGATCGGGTCCGGGTTTATTCGTCCCAGACCTTCACTTCCGCCATCCTGTCGCCGGGGCGAAGCGCGTCGACATGCTCCATCCCTTTGACGACTCTGCCGAATACCGTGTGGCGTCCGTCGAGATGCGGCTGCGGTTGATAGCAGATATAGAACTGGCTGCTTCCGGTATCTCGGCCCGCATGCGCCATGGCAAGCGTGCCGCGCTCGTGCTTGCTGGTGTTGTTATCGCATTCGCATTTGATCGTGTAGCCCGCTCCGCCGGTGCCGTTGCCGATCGGGCAGCCGCCTTGCGCGACGAAACCGGGGATTACGCGGTGAAAGGTAAGTCCGTTATAGAAGCCCTGGTTCGCCAGCTTCTCGAAATTGGCGACCGTATTGGGCGCTTCCTCCGGGAAAAACTCCAGATAAACCTCTCCACCCTTTTCCAGCTTGATCAAGCCTTTTTTCATGGCATGTGGCTCCTTCCCTTGTCTCTTTCATCCATTCCATCTTACCTGATTGTGGCGATGAACGCAAAGCTTTCTGCCAAGCGCCTACGGCTTCAGATAGCCCCTGTCAACGGACTCCGCGACCAGCGCCTGCACATACTCCCAGAGCTCGCGCGAGATATCGCCGATATGCCGGTTGCGAGCCAGCACCTTGTCGCTGGTAACTCCATGCTCCCGCCATGACTTGCCCTCCGTATGAAAGTTCTGGAGCAGCGGCTGAAGCCTGTCCATGGCGGCGGCATACTGCGCTTCCGGGGTTTCGCGGGCTTCGAACTCCTCCCACAGGGCGATCAGCTCCTGGCGCTGATCATCCGGCAGAAGGCCGAATATCCGGCGAGCCGCCGCCTTCTCGCGCTCGTACTTGTCTTCGTGGCCCCGCTCGTCGTATGCAAACGTATCTCCCGCATCGATCTCGACCAGATCGTGCACGATCAGCATCTTCAGCACCCTGATCATGTCCAGCTGCCGGTTGTCCGCGTGTTCCAGCAGCAGGATCGCCATGGCTGTCAGATGCCAGGTATGCTCGGCATCATTCTCATGCCGGCTGCGATCCGTGATATAGGACTGACGGCAGACGCTCTTGAGCTTGTCGATCTCGACGATAAACTGCAGTTGCTTCATCAATCGTTGGTTCATCGGCATGCTTACCCCTTCATCGGTTTATCCTTGAGCGCACCACAGGAAACGGGAAGGAACTGATCCGCACAAGGCGAAGCTCCGCCCGCCCTCCAGGCGGACGGAGCTTCCCGTCATCGCTTCATGTGATGCTTCCAATGTTCTACCCGCGGTTCCGCTTGCGGAGTCGCTCCGGTATGACGTCCAGGCCGACCAGATACTCATGCGTCTCGCGCTGGACGACGATGTCGGCCTGCCCGTCCCTGACGAACACCACAGCCGGGCGGCGTATCCGGTTGTAATTGCTGGCCATGGAATAATTGTAGGCGCCGGTGCAGGATACGGCCAGAATATCACCAGGACGCGCCACCGGCAAGCGCACATCCCAGATCAGCATATCTCCGCTCTCGCATGCCTTGCCGGCGATCGAGACCGTCTCCTCATCCGGCTCATCGGCGCGATTCGCCAGCATCGCCTCGTACACGGCCTGATACAGCGCCGGACGCGGATTGTCCGTCATGCCTCCGTCAACGGCGATATACTTGCGCACGCCGGGAATCTCCTTCGACGTGCCCACCGTATAGAGCGTTGTGCCCGCCTCGCCCACGATGCTGCGGCCTGGCTCGATCCAGATCTCCGGAAGCGGATAATCGCGCATCGCGAACGTCTCCTTCACCGCTCCGGCGATGGCCTCCACGTATCGCCGCGGCGGCAGCGGGGTATCCCCCTCCTTGTAGCGGATGCCGAAACCTCCGCCGAGATTGATGACGGACAGCGTGATCCCCAATCTGTCCCGCACGTCCGCGGCGAAATTCGCCACCTTCTCGACGGCCATGCGGAATCCTTCGACTTCGAAGATCTGCGAGCCGATATGCGAATGCAGGCCAAGCAGCTGCACATGCTCCTTCTGCGAGGCCTGTTCAACCGCGCGAAAGGCCGTTCCGTTGCCGATATCGAAGCCGAATTTGGAATCGGTCTGCCCCGTGGAGATATAATCATGCGTGTGCGCTTCCACGCCAGGCGTTACCCTGAGCAACGCTTTGGCGACCAGGCCTTTGGCGCGAGCCAGTTCATCCAGCATGCCCAGCTCTGTGAAATTGTCCACCACGAAGCAGCCGATCCCGGCGTCCAGAGCCATCTCGATCTCAAAAGGCGTCTTGTTGTTGCCATGGAAGTGGATGCGCTCGGGCGGATAACCGGCTTGCAGCGCGGTATACAGCTCACCGTCGGACACGACGTCCAACGACAGCCCCTCCTCCTCCACCAGCCTGCACATCGCCATCACGCAGAACGCCTTCGACGCATAGGCGACCTGGAAGCGTAAGCCCGTATCGCGGAAAGCATCCATAAACTGACGGCAACGCTCGCGAATCAGCGCCTCATCCATGACATACAGAGGAGTTCCGTATGTCTTCGCCAGCTCCACCGCGTCGCAGCCGCCGATCTCCAGATGCCCTTTCCCGTTTATTCGACTCGTACCGTGTAGATGCATGATTATTCCCCTTATCTGTATGATAGATTGATGGCCTCATCTCTGTGCCTGTTTCATGTCATATAGATAAACTTATCATAACAGAAAGGAGGGAAACAACACTCAACCCATGCATCTAGCGATTTCCGGGCATGCGCCTGTATTGCAGCGGCTTGGTGATGCTCGGACGCATCTTCTGCGACAGGAACGGACGTCGGAACAGCGTCATGGCCAGGCCGGGGCCGTTGAAGGGAATGAACGGCCAACAATAAGGCACGCCGAACGACTTCTGCATGACCATCAGGAACAGCAGGATCAGCGTGGAACCGACGACAAAGCCCGGAACCTGGAACAGGGCCACCGCCACGAGCAGGGCGAGCCGCACGATGCGGTTGGCCAGGCCCAGCTCATAGCTCGGCGTGGCGAACATCCCCAGGGCCGCGATGGCCATATACAGGATGACCTCGTTGACGAACAGGCCCGTCTGTACGGCGATATCGCCGATCAGCACGGCGGCCACCAGGCCCATCGCGGTTGCGATCGGCGTCGGGGTATGCACGGCCGCCATCCGCATCAGGTCTACGCCGACCTCCGCCAGGATAAATTGCACGAGTAACGGCAGATTGCCGGTCTTCTCCGGACCTATGTAGCTGAGCCCCTCCGGCAGCAGCTCCGGCCTCAGCACGAACAGAAACCAGAGTGGAAGCAGAAATAACGAAGCGAAGATGCCGATGAATCTTACCCAGCGCAGGTAGGTGCCGATAAACGGCGTCTGTCGGAACTCCTCCGCATGCTGCAGATGATCGAAGAATGTCGTCGGCAGGATCATGACGCTGGGGCTCGTATCCACCATGATGAGCATATGGCCATCCAGCAGATGGGACGCCGCGACGTCGGGCCGTTCGGTATAGCGCACCAGCGGAAACGGATTCCAGCCCTTGCCGACGATCCCTTCCTCCAGCTGTTTGTCTGCGAGCGGCATGCCGTCGACCTGCAGCCCCTTGATCTTGCGGCGCACCATATCCACGAGCTCCGGATTGGCTATATCCTTGATGTAGGCCATGCAGACGTCGGTCTTCGTCCGCGTGCCGACCGACATCATCTCCATGCGCAGCTTGGGGTCGCGGATTCTTCGCCGCAACAGCGCAATATTGGTCACAAGCGTCTCGATGAAGCCATCCTTCGCTCCCCGCACCACCTTCTCCGTTGACGGCTCCTCGGGACCGCGCTGCGGGAACGACTTGATATCCACCACCAGCGCCGTCTCCGCGCCATCGATGAAAAAGGCCGTATTGCCGGCGAGCACCATATCCACGACCTCGGACATCCTGCGGACCGCATTGACCTGGCTGTGCGGCAGATACTCCCTGAAGATGCTCCTGAAGGCATCCGGCTCGATTTCCTCTTCATCCAGATAAGTCAGCCGGACGATGATCTCGGTCAACACCGAATCGTTGGTGAAGCCGTTCAGAAACAGGATGCCAACCTTCTTGCCGCCATAGACCATCTCGCGGAACAGCACATCGAAGCTTTCCTTGAAGCCCATGAGCGACTTGATCCGTTCGCGGATCTCGTCGACGCTGCTGGCGATCGGATCCTCTTCGCCAGCCTGTTGCCCGTCGCCTTGACTGGTCTCTTCTTCGGCGTTCGGTTTCAGGGTCAGCTGCTTGTCCGGAAAATCAAAATACTCCCTCGTCATGATCCCCCTCCATCTCTCCTTCATCAGCACGCTTCCGGCTCGTCAGTGTCCAGTCATGCGGATCGCCGTCTGCCCGCACATTCAGATCGATCGATACACCAGCCAGTCAAACAGCGAACCGCAGATCTTGCCCAGCACCATGGCGAGCAGCAGCCACTTCAGGGCGTTAAACAGCCTGAGCCGCTTCGCGAGGATCGGCAGCACATTGAGCACCTCCGTGAGCGCAGCGGCGAGCATCCCGACGAAGATGCCGCAGAACAGGCCGATGACGGCCGACCCAAGCGGCGAGGCATGCCAGCTCCAACCGTTAAAATCAGCCAGGGTAAAATAGATCACGCCGCAGACCACCGATGCCTCCAGCCATGCGATGCGCTTGCCGGAGTGGGTGATCTGGGCGAGCCTCGGGATAATGTCCAGCACCACGATAAAGGCAACGAACCCCCCGCCGACCGCCAGACCGCCCGCCAATCCCGTCAGTACCACCAGAGCGATGCCTGCCCATTCCATCATCGTCAGCGTCCTCCCTCGGAATCATTCAGTCGGCTGTACTCCTCCGTGACGAGATAATGACGGACGTTCTCCTGATACAGATACATCTCCACCTCCAGCGGATCAGGCTCCTCGTTCAACTTCTTCCTGAATAGCCGGTTGAAGAATATCATCATTCCAGCGCCAAGCCCGAGCGAATAAGGCACCTGCAGGATCAGCGGATGCGGATCGTCCACCCCGGTGATCAGCTTGTACAGCTTGCGGTGGACCTCCATCATGCTGACATCGGCATGGAAGTTCATGATCGTCAGCCCCGAACCGATGAACAGCAGGATGAGCGCGATCGGCAACAATGCCCTGCGCTGCCGGAAGCGCCTGGGCTCGGCCAGCTCCACCAGGGCGTGCGGTTCCCCGTAGCACTCGATCTCCATCTCCGGGTACCTCTGCCTGACGGCCTTCACGATCGCCAGCATATCGACGAGGACGAACTGCTCCCCGGCACCTGGCCTCATCAGCTCCATCGTCCGAATCGCCTGTTCGTACTCCGGCTCGACGATTGTTTGCGCCACATGTCCGAGCAGCACCGGCCTCCCCGGGGGCAGGCGGACTTGCTTGCGGAGGCGTATATAGAGCTTCGGAGCGCGACCGTCCCGCATGCATTGCCACTCCTCTTTTTTCCATTGGCTGTGTTTCAAGCGATTGCTGCTGATGACACGAATGGCCTGCTAACGGAATAGCCGGGAGAAAATGGCCGTTTGGCCGCCAAAGCGGATCGACGTTCCGTTACGGCGGAAGGCTTCAGTCAGCGTCGTCCAACGTTCCCTTGTTGCCGCCATGAGCAACAAAGATAAACACAGCGTTTCCATTAGTATGGATAGCACAAAGACCAGATATACTCATTGAGCAATCTGGTCTTTAATGGTTTTCAGTATTTTCTTCTCCAGCCGCGAGACCTGCACCTGGGAGATCCCCAGGCGGCTCGCCACCTCGGATTGCGTCTGATCGCGGTAATAGCGCAGATAGACGATCAGGCGCTCCCGATCGCTGAGCGTATTGATCGCCTCGCTCAGAGCCAGCTTGTCGAACCATTTGTCCTCCGATTCATCGGCGATCTGATCGATCAGGGTGATCGGATCGCCGTCATTCTCGAAGACGGTCTCATGGATCGAGGTCGGCGGTTTGTTCGCTTCCTGGGCGAACACCACATCTTCCGGAGTGATCTGCAGCTCATCGGCGATTTCCTTGATCGTCGGCAATCGGCCGAGCGTCTTCGACAGCTCATCCTTTGTCTTGCGCACCTTGTTCGCCTGTTCCTTCAGCGACCGGCTCACCTTCAGCGTCCCGTCATCGCGCAGGAAACGCTGAATCTCGCCGATGATCATCGGCACGGCATAGGTGGAGAATTTGACATCATAGCTCAGGTCGAACTTGTCTACGGACTTGAGCAATCCGATGCATCCGATCTGGAACAGATCCTCCGGCTCATAGCCCCGGTTCAGGAAACGCTGCACGACCGACCAGACCAGCCGGATGTTGCAGTTCACGAGCGTGTCCCTGGCAACCGCATCCCCTGCCTGACTGAGGGCGATCAGACGCTTGACCTCATTGTCGTCAAGATAAGTATGGTTGGCTCCCTTCATATCGACATCCATGACTCATCCCCTAATTCAGAATAGCGTTCGTGGACTCTATTCTTTTTCTCATTCGCACGATCGTGCCTTGCCCCGGCCTGGATTCCACCTCAACTTCATCCATGAAATTCTCCATGATCGTGAAACCCATGCCGGAGCGTTCCAGCTCGGGCTTGGACGTATAGAGCGGCTGACGGGCGGTCTCCACGTCCTCGATTCCCCGGCCGTCATCACGCACGGTCAGATATACCGTATCGTCCTCGATGCGCGTGTCGATGTGCACCAGGCCGTCTTCGCGTCCGTCATAGCCATGGATGATCGCGTTGGTAACCGCCTCGGAGACGACGGTCTTGATATCGGTCAGCTCCTCCACCGTCGGATCGAGCTGCGACACGAAGGCGGCGACCGCCACCCGGGCAAAGGATTCGTTCTCGGACTTGCTGGCGAACGTCAGCGACATCTGATTGTGCTTGCGGCCGGCCATCAGGACACAACCCCCAGTCTCGAGAGGGCGCTGCGTTCATCGTCCTCCACCTGGACGATCTTGAACATCCCCGACAGCTCGAACAGCCGGTGCACGGCCTGATTGATATCGCAGACGACCATCTTGCCGCCCCGGTTCGCGATCTGCCTGTACCTGCCCAGGATCACTCCGAGCCCCGAGCTGTCCATGAAGGACAGGTCCTTCAGGCTAAGCACGATATGATGGACTCTGCCGCGCTCGATCGCTTCCTCCAGCGTCGCCTTGACGGTCTGCGCCGAATGGTGGTCCAGCTCTCCTGACAAACGTACGATCAATGCCTGACGCTTGTATTCCACATCGATCTGCAAGCTCACATCTGTTCACTCCTTCTCCCGTCTTGCCCATTTAGTTTCTACTTCGCCGAAGGCAATTCCTGCCAGCCGACAAAAGTAGAAAAAACCTTCAACCATGCGACAACCTGCCGAGTCGCCTTCCCCGGATGCGACATCGAACCGCACCGACCGCTAACAACTGACGCGTTGCATCTTCAGACGACAGGAGCGGAGCTCCGCTGCCGTCGAAGCTGCGATGAAAATCTCGCTTCACATGAAACATTCGAGTCGGGCAAGCGCGTCAATCGCCGACGAAGAACAACCTGCCCGCCGTCCGCTTCAGCAGCGTCCACCAGCCCGCCTTGGCCACATCCTGCGGCGCTTCGAGCGGGAATTCCGACAGCACCTCGTTCCCCCTGTACACGACGAGCTTGCCGATCGGCTGGCCGTAGGAGATGGGAGCCCGGATATTCTCGTCCATCTTCAGCTCGTAGCGGATGTCGTCCTTGTTCTCGCCCTTGCGAAGCAGCACGCTGTAAGTGTGTTTGGCTGTCAGGGTAAGCTTGTTCTGCTCGCCTTTTTCAATGGTAAACGTACCGATCTCATCCCCGGTCTTGAAGATCGGCACACTCATGTATTGCGAGAATGCGTAGTCGAACAGCGCCGCGACTTCCGCGTTGCGCGTCTTCGTATTCGGCTCGCCCAGAACAACGGCGACCACGCGCATATTGTCCCGTTTCGCTGTGGCGGACAGGCAGAATTTGGCCTCGCTCGTATAGCCGGTCTTCAGTCCGTCGACGCCGGTGTAGAAGCGGACAAGCTTATTCGTGTTGACCAGCCAGAACGGATTGTCCGTCTCGGTGCGCAGATAGTCCTGGTATTTGCCGGTGAACTCGGTGATCATCTCGTGCTTCAGCAGCTCGCGCGACATGATGGCGATATCGTGCGCGGTCGAGTAATGATTCGGGGCCGGCAGGCCGTTGCTGTTCACGAAATGCGTATTCACCATGCCAAGCTCCCTGGCCTTGTCATTCATCATCTGCACGAACATTTCCTCGCTGCCTGCGATCCTCTCCGCCAATGCCACCGACGCGTCATTGCCGGAAGCCATGGCGACGCCCTTAAGCAGATCGCGCACCGACATCTGTTCACCGGCTTCAAGGAAGATCTGCGAACCGCCCATGGACGCGGCCCGCTCGCTTGCGGTCACCATCTCATCGAGCGTGATCTTCTTCTGGTCGAGCGCCTCCATCACCAGGAGCATCGTCATGATCTTGGTGATGCTGGCAGGCGGCATCTTCTCGTGCGGATTTTTCTCGAAGAGGATCGTGCCGGTATCCACATCCATCAGGATGGCGGACTTCGCGTTTGGCGTCAGATCGACCATCTTCGGCTTGTCCTGGGCCGGTTCTTCCACCAAAGCCGGAGATTCTTCCGGGCTGTCCTGGCTGGATAGCTCTTCCGACCTGACTGGATCCTCACCCGTCGATAGCTGGTCGGATGGTTCTTCATCCCCCGCATGCCGATTCATCGCCGAGGGGTCCTGATCCCAGGTGGCGGCGTTGTCTGTCCCGCTGCTCTCCGGAGCCGATGCGTCGTCTATGCCGCCTGTATCCGATGTCGACCCGTTCGTCGTTCCATCATGCGATGGATGATGGGCCGCTGACTCCTCATGAACCGCTGGGCTGCCCAAGGCCTCGATGCTGCGAGGCTCTCCCGCCCAAGCCATGGAACCAGGCAACAAACCGGAAGCAATCATCCATATACAGACGTATAACCCCATTTTTCTCAACTTCATCGCGTTATGCCCTCCAATGGATATCGTTGAAAGTGCTGCTATCCATTGTTCCCCGTTCGCATGAAAATTATTCCACTTGCGGTTGCTCGCTGCATGAAAAAAAGAAGCGTTTCAGGCCATCCGCGGGTGCCCTGAAACGCTCCGCTCATATCGTATGGTGTTCAGATTCACAGAACCTTCGAACAGTCTCTCCACCACGACCTTTTTGTACGATTTATCGTACACTCCCCTGGTTCTCAAACCTGCGGCTCACATGCCTATAACCTCATGCACATAACGAACCTCCGGTGGTCTGGCGTGGTCGAAGCTGTAAGCGCCGAGCAGCAGGCGCCTGGCGGCCTCCGCATCGTCCATATTGGTGCGCATGATGCAGAGCGTGTCACCGACCGATACCGGGTCGCCGATTTTCTTCAGCAGCGTCACGCCGGCGGCATGATCGATCGAATCCTCCTTGGTCTTGCGACCGGCGCCGAGCAACATGGCCGCCACCCCCACCTTCTCCGCATCAATCCCCGATATGTAGCCGGATGCCTCCGCCTTCACCTCAATGGCATGCTTCGCTTGCGGCAGCCGGTCTGGCTGGTCCACCACCGATGCGTCGCCGCCCTGCGCCTCGATAAACTCCTTGAGCTTGTCGATGGCCTGGCCGCTGCGGATCGCTGACTGCAGGGAAGCATACGCGATCTCAACATCGGCGTATATGCCGCCGAGAACGGTCATATGAGAGGCAATCGTCAGCGCGATCTTGCCAAGATCCGGGATGTCTTGCCCCTTCAGCACGTCGATGGCCTCCCGGATCTCGTTGGCGTTGCCGATCTCATACCCCAGCGGCTGGTTCATATCCGTGATGACCGCAATCGTCCTTCTTCCGAGGTTGCTTCCGATGTCCACCATGGCCTGGGCAAGAGCACGAGCATCCTCGAGCGTCTTCATGAAGGCGCCGCTCCCCACCTTCACATCCAGCACGATGCAGTCCGCGCCGGACGCGATCTTCTTGCTCATGATGGAACTGGCGATGAGCGGGATGGACTCCACCGTTCCGGTCACATCCCTCAGCGCGTACAGCTTCTTGTCCGCCGGAGCCAGGTTGCCGGACTGGCCAACCAGAGCGATTCCGATCCGGTTGACATGGTCGATGAATTGCTCCCTGGTCAGTTCGATCCGGA
Organism: uncultured Paenibacillaceae bacterium; assembly: GCA_937957685.1. GTDB lineage: Bacteria > Bacillota > Bacilli > Paenibacillales > DA-C8 > Insulibacter. The sequence goes on along the minus strand of CALGAO010000089.1, from coordinate 25,361 downwards.
AGCCGGGGATGCTCTCCAGCTTGTCGACCGTCCCGCCGGTATGGCCCAGTCCCCTGCCGCTCATCTTGGCCACCGGCACTCCGACCGAAGCCACGAGGGGAGCGACGATCAGGCTGATCTTGTCGCCGACTCCTCCCGTGGAGTGCTTGTCCACCTTGATTCCCTCTATCGCGGACAGATCGATCCTGTCTCCCGAGTTGGTCATGGCCAGCGTCAGGTCGGCCGTCTCCTGCTCGTTCATGCCCTGGAAGCAGATCGCCATCAGCAGCGCCGATACCTGATAATCCGGGATCTCACCCGTCGTATAGCCCTGAACCACATATTCGATCTCTTCCCTGGTCAGGACGCCACCGTTCCTCTTCTTGAGAATGATATCTGCCATTCGCATCGCTTGTTACCCTCCGCACTCTGGCGACTTCGTCTTCCCGCCATATGGCCTCATAACTGGCTGCCTTACAGCTTCGGAATCACATGCAGCACCAGATTCAGGAACTGCTCCTTCACCCGCTCCGCCGTCTCCATGACCTCCGAGTGATCGAGCGGCTGATCGAGGATGCCTGCGGCCATGTTGGTGATGCAGGAGATGCCGAGCACCTCGATGCCGGCATGCCTCGCCACGATCACCTCCGGCACCGTGGACATGCCCACCGCATCGGCGCCGATCGCCTGCATCATGCGAATCTCCGCCGGCGTCTCATAGGTCGGCCCGAGCAGCGCCACATAGACGCCCTCCTGCAGCTTCATGCCCAGTTCCTCCGCCGTTTCATGCAGCAGCTTGCGCATTCTCTTGCTGTAAGCCTCCGTCATATCCGGGAAGCGGATGCCGAACCTGTCCAGATTCGGACCGACCAGCGGGTTTCTGCCGAGCAGGTTGATGTGATCGCTGATCACCATCAGGTCGCCGGGCACATAGGAACGGTTGACACCTCCGGCAGCATTGGTGACGATGAGCTTGCTTACGCCAAGCAGCTTCATCACCCTGACGGGGAAGGTCACCTTCTCCACTCCGTAGCCCTCATACAGATGGAATCTGCCCTTCATCACGATGACCGATCGTCCGGCCACCTTGCCGGCCACCAGTTCACCGGCATGACCCACGACCGTGGATACCGGGAAATGCGGGATCTCCTCATATCGTATCGTGATCGGCTGCTCGATCAGATCGGCGAGAATGCCGAGGCCGGAGCCGAGGATCAGCCCGATCTCCGGTTCCTCCGTCAATCTCTCCCGTATGTACTTTGCTGCTTCCTCCAGTTGATGGGTAAACGTTGCTGCGTCAAATGTAGTCATCTCATCTGTTCCTCCTCTTGATGAATATAAAGTCCTGAAGCCTGAAACCGGCGGCCCGCTGCCAACCGGCATACCTGTCGGCTATGCCAACTGATGCAGGAAGCTGGTGCCGTGATCCGGCATCCTGACGCCAAAGTTGTCCGCCACCGTCGCTCCGACATCGGCGAAGGTTTCGCGGATGCCGAGCGGTCCCGGGCTCACAAGGCCCGGACTCCAGACGAGCAGCGGCGTATACTCGCGCGTGTGGTCGGTGCCGTGATGGACCGGATCGTTGCCGTGGTCGGCGGTGATGATCAGCAGATCGCGCTCGCCGATGCGCTCCATGATCTCCGGCAGCCGGCGGTCAAAGTGCATCAGCGCCTCGCCATAGCCCTGCGGATCGCGGCGATGCCCGTACAGGGAATCGAAATCAACCAGATTGGTGAACAAGAGCCCCCTGAACGATTCGCCGAGCAGCCGCACCGTATGATGGATGCCGTCGTCGTTGCTCTTCGTCGGCTGCGCCCTGGTCACCCCTTCACCGCAATAGATGTCGTTGATCTTGCCGATCGCGATGCAATCCAGTCCCGCGTCCTTCAGCGCGTTCATCACCGTCGGCGCAGGCGGCTTCACCGCATAGTCATGACGGTTCGCCGTCCGGGTGAACGACCCGGGCTGGCCGACATAAGGCCGCGCGATCACGCGCCCGACCGAGTATCGTTCGTCCATGGTCAGCTCCCGGGCGATCTCGCAGGCGCGGTACAGCTCCTCCAGCGGAATCACCTCTTCATGCGCCGCCACCTGGAACACGCTGTCCGCGGATGTATAGACGATCCAGGCGCCCGTGCGCATCTGCTCCTCGCCCAGCTCCTCGATGATCGCCGTGCCTGAAGCCGGCTTGTTGCCGATCACCTTCCTCCCCGTGCGCCGCTCAAACTCCGCGATCAGCTCCGGGGGAAACCCGTCGGGAAACGTGTTGAACGGAACGTCTACCTTAAGTCCCATGATCTCCCAGTGACCGGTCATCGTATCCTTGCCTGCGGATACCTCGGCCATCTTGCCGTAATGCGCAAGCGGCGAGGCCGCGGGCGGCACGCCGGTGAGCGGCTCGATGTTGCCCAGGCCGAGGCGCTGCAGATTGGGCAGAGCGAATCCCTTCACCCGCTCCGCGATATGGCCCAGCGTATGGGCTCCGCTGTCGCCGAATCTCGCGGCGTCCGGCAATTCTCCGATTCCAACGCTGTCCAGCACGATCAGTGCGATACGTTCAAATCTCGTTTGCACGTTCAATTTCCAACCTCCCAGATCTTCATCCCGCACGAGGCGCATGCGGCGGCGCCCTCATCCATCCCGGCTCACATCTTCGCCCGCGGATGCGTGCGGTTATAGACCTCCTTCATTCGCACCTTCGTCACATGCGTATAGATCTGCGTTGTCGAAATATCAGCATGGCCCAACATTTCCTGGACCGCGCGCAGATCTGCGCCATTCTCCAGCAGATGCGTGGCGAAGGAGTGTCTCAGGGTATGCGGCGTAATATCCTTCTCGATGCCCGCCTCCCGGGCATAATGCTTGATGATCTTCCAGAAGCCCTGCCTCGTCAGGCGCCCGCCATTCTGATTAAGGAACAGCGCCTTGTCAGCCTGTCCCTTCTTCATCAGTTTCGGCCTGGCCGTCTGCAGATAGCGGCCGAGCCAGTCCAGAGCCATCCGCCCGAGCGGAATGATGCGCTCCTTCGATCCCTTGCCGAAACAGCGAACGAAGCCCATGCCGAGGTTCAGGTCATCGACATCGAGCGAGACGAGCTCGGAGACGCGGATGCCCGCCGCATACAGCAGCTCCAGCATCGCCTTGTCCCGAATCCCGGCGGGATCATTCGTCCGCGGCGCATCCAGCAGCCGCTCCACCTCTTCCAGATTCATCACCTTCGGCAGCTTCTTGTCCGTCTTCGGCGATTCCATGTAGGCGGAGGGGTCCGAGACCAGCCCCTGCTCCCTCACAAGAAACTTAAAGAAGCCGCGGATCGACGTCATCGTCCTGGCGACCGTGGACGATGCGCGCCCGGCTTCTCGCAGATGCATCAGATAGCCGACAATATGGACGCGGCTCACCTCTTCAGGCGTAGACAGGCCATGCTTGTCCGTCAGATACTCCAGAAAGGCCGTCAGATCCCTCTCATATGCCTCCAGGGAGTTGCGGGCCAATCCCCGCTCGACGGACAGGTAATGGAGAAAATGCTTCAGGCTTTCCTTCATGTGACATCCCTTTTCTGATCGTGATTGCCCTGATATCTCCATACTTCTTCCACAGCACGCGCCCCGATTCCTGCCTGTACCCCTACTCTCCATACCAAAAAAAGAACAGCAATCGGTCCTTGAACAGCACGAATCCGTCCCCTTCATGCAGCTGCTCGAACACCTTGACCGCACCTCCGCCGGGCTGACCATGTCGTTCGAACGGGTCCACCCAGCGGGATGCATACTGAAGCACATGAAAGATAAAGTACGCCAATACAGCCACCATGATCATCAGCCTCAGCCATCTGCGCCAGTCGCTGGTCGAGTGCATCCGCCTGAATCACCTGCCCTCTTGTGATACGAGAGCATATGACCGAAGCGGACATATTATGCCTGATGGTTCTCCAGCTCCTCATAGCGGATGGGCCTGCCGGGATCAGACAGCAGCAGTTCGAGCGGCGTGTATTCGAGACCGAGCGACTCCGCCACCGCCCGGTGAGTGACGTGGCCCCGGTACGTATTCACCCCGTGCTTCAGCGGCTCATGGTCACGGACCGCCCCCTCCAGCCCCTTGTCGGCCAGCTCCAGGGCATAGGGCAGCGTCGCATTGGTGAGGGCGAAGGTCGAGGTGCGCGGGACGGCGCCCGGAATATTGGCCACGGCGTAATGGATCACGCCATGCTTCACATAGGTCGGGTCGCTGTGGGTCGTTACGCGGTCGATCGTCTCGATGGATCCTCCCTGGTCAACGGCAACATCGACGATCACCGAGCCCTTCTTCATGTTCCTCACCATCTCCTCGGTGACGAGTCGCGGCGCCCTCGCTCCCGGGATCAGCACGGCCCCGATCAACAGGTCAGCCTGGGCCGCCGCGCTTGCGATATTGTACGCATTGGACATCACCGTGCGAATCTGTCCCCTGAAGACATCATCCAGATAGCGCATGCGATCCGCGCTCCGCTCGATGATCGTCACATTCGCACCAAGCCCGAGGGCCATCTTCGCCGCGTTCGTGCCGACGATCCCGCCGCCGATGATCACGACCTCACCCGGAGGTACACCCGGCACGCCGCCGAGCAGGACACCGCGTCCGCCGTTGAACGACTCGAGCAGCCTGGCGCCGATCTGCACGGACATGCGGCCGGCGACTTCGCTCATCGGGGTGAGCAGGGGAAGGCTGCCGCCCGGCAGCTGGATCGTCTCGTAGGCAACGGCCGATACGCCCCGCGCCACAAGCGCCCTTGTCAATTCCGCCTCCGCCGCCAGATGCAGATAGGTGAACAGGATCTGTCCCTCGCGAAACAGGGCATACTCGGAAGGTAGCGGCTCCTTCACCTTCATGATCATCTCGCTGCGCGCCCAGATCTCCTCCGGCGTGTCCACGATCAACGCGCCTTGGGCGATGTATTCCTCATCGCTGAATCCGCTGCCGATGCCGGCTCCGCGCTCGATCAGCACCTCGTGTCCATGCGCCGCAAGCTGCGCCGCGCCGGCCGGCGTCAGCGCGATGCGATATTCATGATTCTTGATCTCTTTCGGTACGCCTACGATCATCTCATTCCCTCCACCGCTTCTTGGCAAGCCTCGGGTTGGTCCACAGGCTATGTCGTTGATTAACATATCCGCAAGCGGAGGGAAATATGAGCAGCGCCCGGTCTGCTGTGCGACGCGCATAACAAAAAGGCGGTATCTGCGCCAGATTCGCAGACCCGCCCCGCCATCACAGCCGGTTGGTCCTATGAGTTCCTGTTATCCGTGGATTCCTGATCCTTGCAGCGCCAGCATATGCCATGGAAATCCAGACGATGGTCCAGCACCTTGAATTGATATTCCGTCGCCAGCCGCTCCTCCAGCGGAAGCAGCCAATCGTCCATGATCTCGTCAACAGAACCGCATCTTACACAGATCAGATGATGGTGATGATGTTTGTTGCTGGTGCTTCGCAGATCATAACGCGCGACCCCATCACCAAAATTCAATTTCTCGACAACATGCAATTCACTCAACAGTTCGAGGGTTCGGTAGACGGTAGCAAGGCCGATCTCGGGTGCTTTTTCCTTGACAAGCAAGAAAACATCTTCAGCGCTCAAGTGGTCTTCCTCGTTCTCCAGCAACACCCGAACAGTCGCCTCACGTTGCGGAGTCAGCTTGTACCCTTGTGATTGCAGTTGTTGCTTGACTTGCTCTATCCTCGCCTCCATACTCCCCCTCCTTTGTACCATTATAGGGGCAGTTTTTCTTGAAAGTCAATCCGTTTCGTCAACTCTTGCCGGGCTCATGACGCCGTCTCCAGCATGATCGGCGCGGCCCACCCGAGCAGATGCGGGACGATCGCATATTGGATCAGCGCGGCGATCAGCAGCAGTCCGCACAGCGTCATATGCGCGACCAGATACCTGTGAAGCTGCTGCCTGCGCACCGCCTGCCTCTGCATGATCAGTGAGCGAATCAGGTACAGCGAGAAGGAGATCGCCGCCACGCTTGATACCAGAATGACCGGAATGACGATCAGGTTATGAGGCACGATGGATACCACCGCCAGGAATAACCCTTTCCATGAAAACTGCCCGACCAGATATCCGATCGTAAAGCCGATGATGACGCCCTTCAGGAAATCTATGATCAGGATCAGCGGCAGACCGACAACTGAAAGCCCGAGAACGAGAATGAGCAGCACCCACCGGCCATGGGCCGCGTACAGCATGATGAGCGACTGCGCGCTGCTCCCATCCGGTTCGTGCATAACCGACTCAAGGAAACTCTGCAGGAAGAGCGCCATCGACTGCTGCTGCTGGGCCGACAGGCCATTCACGACAAGCGTGCCGAAGATGACGCCCATGATGAACAGGATCGAGACATACAGATACAAGGACATATGCTGTTGCAGGTAACGTTGAAACGACAGATTCGAACCGGGCATCGCCATTCTCTCCTTGTCCTTCCAGATTCACACGACGAATCTTGCAAATCTTCTTCGACGTATAATCATATCTATGTGGACAAGCAGAGGAATATGCTAGATTCATAACTTTACCCGGCCGTAGATGCCTCCTCCGCCCGACTCGAGCGGCAGCCTTCCCTCGCGGGCCAGGACGATCGCTCTCGCCATCTCGCCGGATACCACTTCAGCCAGCTGTTCCTCCGTCGCTCGATGCAGGATATTCATCTCGGTGCCGAAACGTTCCAGCAGCCTGTCGAGCGTCCTGGCGCCAAGCCCCGGGATGAACTCCAGGGGGATCTGCTCGATGTACGGCGGGCGATGGGGCGGCCACAGCGCTTCCGGCACGTCCTTGAGCTCGCGGATGCGGTCATTCACGCCTCTCGTCAGGCTGGCGCTCCCGCAGATCGGGCAGATATCCACATGCATCTCCTGTGAGTCCAGCACATGTTGGCAGTGAAGACAGTAGGAGCGGTGATACTTGCCGAGACGCGGCGACAATCCATAGTTCGCCGTCACAGCGCGCCCTTCCAGTCGGAGCAGCGCTTTCCGGACCTCCTCGAACGAGGGCTGATTAAGGCGCATCCGGTTGTATTCCCGGCCGATCTTCGCCAGGGAATGGGCGTCCGAGTTGGTGACGAAGGTGAACGGCTCCAGCTCGCGAATGTAACCGGCCATCGTCGAGTCAGAGCTCAGCCCCAGCTCGACCGCCGCGACCTGCGCCGGATCGAGCAGCTCCTCCATCCGGTCGCAGGCGTTTCCGTACAGGCCTTTGTGCGGCGTGAAGATATGCGCGGGGATGAGGAATCCGCCACGTCCCATTACCTCCGCCTGGAGCTCGCGCGCCCTCAGATAGACGCGCTGCGAGCTGAGGGTGTTATTCTTCATATACCTGCCGATCTCCCGGGAGAATTGTTCCATGGCGTCAAGCGTCGGCAGATAACACAGCAGATGCGCGGGACCGTGCCCGGGATCGCGCACCTCCAGCTCCGCGCCCGTCAGCACCGTCGTGTGCCTGAAGCGCAAGCCGCCCCCAGCTATCTCCTCCATCTCGCCCTGCATCAGCATCCGGCGAATATCCTCCAGGACGGGCGGCGACGCGCAATCAATGATGCCCACGATGTCGATGCCCTTGCGTTCCGAGGCTTCCCTGGCGATGTTGGAGAAGGTCAGGTTCCTGGCCGCGCTGATCTTGACCGGCTGCCCTGCCGACGAACGGCCGATGTGAATGTGCAGATCGACGAACCATTCTCGCATCAGATCAGCCTGCCGGTCGCCTGGTACAGCTGCCAGACATAGACGGCCATGATCGTCTTGGCGTCGGATATCCGGCCTTCGCGGATCATCGCCAGCGCCTCATCCAGCGTGATCTCCTGGCAGACGAGGAACTCGTCCTCATCGAGTTTCATCTCGCTCCGCTCCAGGCGGTCGGTATAATACATATGCATGATCTCGTCGGCGAAGCCAGGCGACGTGTAGTAGGAACAGATATATTGCAGATGATCGGACCGGTAGCCGGTCTCCTCCTCCAGCTCGCGTTTCGCGGCTTCGAGCGGGTCCTCGCCTTCCTTGTCCAGCTTGCCGGCAGGGATCTCGACCTGGCTCTTGCCGAGGGGCTTGCGGTATTGCTCCACAACCAGCATCCTGCCGTCCTTGATCGCCAGCACGGAGACGCCGCCGGGATGGCGGACGATCTCGCGCGTCGCTTCCTCTCCGTTCGGCAGCCTCACCGTATCCACCTGCAGGGAGATGACCTTTCCCTGATAGATCGGCTTGCTGGATATCGTCTTTTCTTCGAACAGTTGATGATTGGCCTGTATATCAGACATGGCGTGATACTTCCTTTCTGCTGACCGGATGTGTGGTTGATCGGGCAGCGGGTGATAAGTTCAGGATGATGGAGCGAGTCGCGCTCGTGTACATGACATTGGTTGAAGTTGTGCAAGATGAGCTGCATATTTCCGGTCTCCCGTCATATGGTTGTACCAGGAGACGCATCTCCGGAAAGGAGACCGGAACATGAAGACGTATCAGGACTCCCGCAGCATGCGCATCGTCGGACAAGCCTGGGAGGTGCGGCGCAAGCTGCAGCTTGCGGTCAGGGCATCTCCCCGGGCGAGTCTGGAGGAGTGGCTGAACGCCCAAGCTCCTGCAGGGCGAACTCGGCGGCAGAAGCGACGCACAGATAGAAGCCAGGATCCTCGTGGAACGTTCTCCCCATCGTCGTGATGTCCACGGGATAGGCGGAGAGCGCCTCTTCCAGCTCTTTCGCAGCGGGCCGGGCGAGCCAGTGGATCTGATGCCGCTCGGGCAAGGCAGCCGATTGCAGCTGGGCGCGGATCACCTCCCGCAGGTCGTCGGGCAGGCAGTTGCTAAGCGGCAGATGAGCCGGACAGGCCGCCACATACCGCAGATTGTTGAGCAGATGGTGGCTGAGCCCATAGTGCCTCGGACGATGGTCCACTCCGCTGACCCGTGCCATCAGGATCGGGATGCCGCCCAGCATGTGCGCGGCATTCACCAGCTCCCCGGCCTCCGTGCCGGTGTGACCAAGCGGCGTGCCGGTGCCGGCGATGCCCGGACCCATGCAGGCGATGATCACGTCAGCATGCAGGATATGGCGGGCGGCGATCAGCGCGGTGTACTTGTTCATCGTCTCGAGATCGCCTCCGTAGGCTTGCCCGTAAGTGACGGTGCCGCACAGCCAGTTCAGCTGCCGCAGCGCGGCCGCATGCCGGCTGAACGAGATCGGCAGCGCTCCGCCGTCGCTCATCACATAGGCGATGCGCAAGTCGTGCCGGCGGCGATGCAGCCAGGCCGCGGCGATCGGCAACATGCTGTGCAGCTCGCCGATCAGCACCGGCGCTCCGTCAATCGACTGGTGGCGATGGAAGATCTCGTGATGGGTGCTGGCCGGCTCCTCCGCCGCCAGCACCGCGCGCTGCAGCGAGGTGTACTTCAGCTTCATCATATGGCCTTCGAGGCCGATGCGCCATCTTCGGCCGCTGCGGTTCGCTGCCGGGGGACGGGAGGCCTCCGCCCCCTCCGGCAGGATGGCGTGCACAAAGTGATACCCGCCCGAACCAAGTCCGAGCCGCACCGCCGTGGTGTTGAGCAGCACGAGATCGCCCTCGCGCAGCGGCCTCTGCACCGATGTATCGTGCAAGGCCCGTTCCACCTGGCCATCGGCCAGCTCGACCCGGACCTCCTGCATGCCGCTTCGCTCCGCGATTCGCTCGATGACGCGTCCCGTCTGCCAGTGGATCATACGGCGCCTGATTCGTTCACGGCTTCTTCGATGAGCGCGATGACCAGCTCCGCTGTCTTCACCAGTTCCTTCACCGGCATCTGCTCCTTGGTCGTATGGATGTGCTCATAGCCAACGGCCAGATTGACGGTTGGCACGCCGTGACCGTTGAAGATGTTGGCGTCACTGCCGCCGCCCGAGCGGAGCAGCTTCGCGTCCCGACCGATCTTGCCGATCGCGCGCGTCGCAAGCTTGACCACCTGGGCGTGCTCATCAAACTTGAAGCCCGGATAGACGATCTCACTGTGGAACTCGGCCTCGGCCCCGAATTCCCTGGCCGTTGATTCGAACGCTTCCTTCATCGCCGCCACCTGAGCATGCAGCTTCGGCTCCACAAGGCTGCGCGCCTCCGCGTCGATCTCCACATAATCGCAGACGATGTTCGTCGCCCCGCCGCCGGCGAACCTTCCGATATTGGCGGTCGTTTCCTCATCGATGCGGCCGAGCGGCATGCGGGAGATCGCCTTGCTGGCGACCTGAATGGCGCTGATGCCGTCCTCGGGATTGACGCCGGCATGTGCCGAACGGCCCCGCACCTTCACCCGGATCTGTGCCTGATAAGGTCCGGCAACCATGATCTCTCCCACATCTCCGTTCGAATCGAGCGAATAGCCCACCTTCGCCCTCAGCCTGGCCGGATCCAGTGCCTTGGCTCCGACGAGACCTGATTCTTCGCCGACCGTCACGATGAACTGCACGGGGCCGTGGGCGATGCCGTTCTCCTCGGCGAGGCGGATCGCTTCGAGCATCGCGGCGACGCCGGCCTTGTCGTCGCTGCCGAGGATCGTCGTGCCGTCGCTGCGGATGTAGCCGTCGTCGTCGAGGCGGGGCTTGATGCCATTGCCCGGCGTCACCGTGTCCATATGGCAGTTGAACATGATCGGCAGCGCCGACTCATGCCCCGGCGTCGCAGGCCATTCCGCGAACAGGTTGCCCGCGCCGTGCCCGGTTTTCTCCTTCGTATCGTCCACATGCACGTCAAGTCCAAGCTCGCGGAACTTCTGCTCCAGCACCTTGCAGATCTCCGCCTCATGCCCCGTTTCCGAATCGACCTTGACGAGCTCCATGAATGTTTCGATTAATCGGTTTTGGTTCACCATGCGTTTACACTCTCCATTTCTCCTGATTGGTATGTGTTATCATATGCGTGGATATGCGCTGGCCCGAACTTCACGCACGGGCGAAACTGGGTTACAATAGAGGTTGACATGCCGCAATCGTTCGTTGAAAGGATGAGTATTCCGTGAGAAGAAAATGGATCTTCAAAGCCGTCATCTATGTCATGATCTTCGCCATGCTGATGTCCACGCTCGCCTTCGCCCTCGGGGCGTTTATCTAGGACCGGAGCGGACTTGCACGGCTTCCGGTCGCTTCTTCCATACAGTATATATGAGCAGGCGACTCGCCATTCAGCCGACCCAGCCAAGCGAAAACCGCGCAGATTAGGCGCGGTTCTCTCCTTAATACAGCTTCGTATCAGGCCCGAACGATTCGAGATTTTCCTTCACCCGCTGCAGGAATCGCCCGCAGATGACGCCGTCCAGTATGCGGTGATCGAGCGACAGGCACAGATTCACCATCGAGCGCACGGCGATCATGTCGTCGATGACCACCGGCCGCTTGACGATCGATTCGAAGGTGAAGTTCGCCGCCTGCGGATAGTTGATGATCGGATAGGACAGGATGGAACCGAACGATCCGGTGTTGTTCACCGTAAAGGTACCGCCAACCGAATCCTCCGGTCTCAGCCGCCCCTCTCTCGCCTTCCTCGTCAGTTCGTCGATCTCCCTCGCCAGTCCGGCGATGTTCTTCTGATCCGCATTGCGGATGACCGGCACATAGACCGCATCCTCCGTTCCCACAGCCAGCGAGATGTTGATGTCCTTCTTGACGATGATCTTGTCCACCGCCCACACCGAGTTCATGATCGGATAATCCTTGATGGCGTTGACGACCGCCTTGAGCACGAAGGCCAGATAGGTCAGATTGATGCCCTCGCGACGCTTGAACTCGTCCTTCAGCTTGTTGCGGAGCATCACGAGATTCGTCACATCCGCCTCGATCATCGTCCAGGCATGCGGGATCTCCGTCACGCTCTGCCGCATCTTCGCCGCGATCGCCGAACGGACATGGTTCACATCCAGGATGTATTCCCGATCGCTGGAGAGCTTCGCCTCCTCCGCCGGCGCCTGCGGCTTCTCGGGCCGGGTCAGATGCAGGCCGGTGGAGCGAACCGGAATGTTCGGCATCTCCAGGAATTTCTCCACATCGCGCCGCGTGATCCGGCCGCCGATGCCGGTGCCTGGCACCTGGGACAGATCGATGCCGTGCTCATCGGCGAGCCTGCGAACGGCCGGCGAGATGCGGCTGCGCATCGAATCGTCGGCGCCCGCCGCAACGGCTGATGCCGCCCGCTGTGAAGGGGATGGCGCTGCGCCATCCGCTGCCTGGCTGCCGCTTCCATAACCCGCGCTCGATCCTGCGGTCACCTCCCCGATCTCGATCGTGCAGATGACCGTTCCCACCTGCACCGTCTGATTCTCAGCGACAAAGATCTCATGCAGCCTTCCGGATACCGTGCTCGGCAGCTCTGCGGTTACCTTCTCCGAGATGATCTCACAGATCGGTTCATATTCCTCCACAGGGTCCCCTGGTTTCTTCAGCCATTTGCCGATCGTCGCCTCGACGACGCTCTCCGCGAATTGCGGCATCGCGATCTCCATGATCTTCCGGATGCTTTCGGCCAAATCAGATCAACTCCTTTCCACCCGGCTTCGCCGGTACAGAACGTTTCCTTGTGTATGAATGCCGCCACAGCGCGGATGCTTCAAGAGGCTGCAAGCCGCAAGCATCCGCCCAGCACCGCAGCTGTGGCTCACGCGTTAATACAAGGCCAATTCCCTCATGGCGGTCTTGACCTTGTCCTTGTTCAGCATGTAGAACTTCTCCAGCGTCGGGCTGATCGGCATCGCGGGGACGTCATACCCGCACAGGCGCCGGATCGGCGCATCGAGATCATACAGCAGTTCCTCCGCGATGATCGCCGCCACCTCTCCGCCCACGCCGCCGGTCTTGTTGTCCTCGTGGATGATCAGCACCTTGCCGGTGCGCGCCGCGGCCGCCAGGATCGCCTCCCTGTCCAGCGGCTGGATCGTTCGGAGATCGAGCACATGCGCCTCGATCCCCTGCTCGCTCGACAGCTCCTCCGCCGCCTGCAAGGCGAAATGCAGCGTCAGCCCGTAGGTGATGACCGTGATGTCGGAGCCTTCCCGCTTCACATCGGCCTTGCCGATCGGCACGATGTAATCGTCCTCCGGCACCTCACCCTCGATCATCTGGTAGCACTTCTTGTGCTCGAAATAGATGACCGGATCCTCGTCGCGGATCGCTGCCTTCAGCAAGCCCTTGGCATCATAGGGGGTGGCCGGGGCCACGATCTTCAGTCCGGGAGTGCCGAAGAATACCGACTCCGGACATTGCGAGTGGTACAGTCCGCCGAAGATGCCGCCGCCGAATGGCGCGCGGATGACGACCGGGCAGTTCCAGTCGTTGTTGGAGCGATAGCGGATCTTGGCCGCCTCGCTGATGATCTGGTTCGTCGCCGGCAGCATGAAGTCCGCATACTGCATCTCGGCGATCGGCCTGAGTCCGTACATCGCCGCGCCGATCGCCACGCCGGCGATCGCCGATTCGGCGAGCGGCGTATCCAGCACGCGCAGTTCGCCGAATCGCTCCTGCAAGCCCTTGGTGGCGCCGAACACGCCGCCCTTTACGCCCACGTCCTCGCCGAGCACGAACACCCGCTCGTCGCGCTCCATCTCATCGCGCATCGCGGACGTGATCGCCTGGATATAGGTCATGACCGCCACGTGGATTCCTCCTCCGCATACACATGCTTCAGCGCATCCTCCGGAGCCGGATACGGCGCCTTGTCGGCGTAATCGATCGCATCCTTGACGATGGCCGCGATCTCCTCCGCCAGCTTCGCGTCCTGTTCCTCCGACCAGATGCCGCAGTCGATCAGATATTGCCTGAACCTCGGCAGGCCATCGCGGCTGCGATGGTACTCCACCTCTTCCCTGGTGCGGTAGACGAGGTCATTGTCCGACGTCGAATGCGGGGTGAGCCTGTACATCACCGCCTCGATCAGGGTCGGCCCCTCGCCGCGGATCGCGCGTTCGCGCGCTTCCTTCACCACGCGATACACCTCCAGCGCATCGGTGCCATCGACGCGCACCCCGGCGATGCCGTAGCCGATCGCGCGATCGGCGATGTTCGCCGTGCCGACCTGCTTGTGGTACGGGACCGAGATCGCGTATTGATTGTTCTCGCACATGAAGATGGCGGGCAGGCGCTGCACGGCCGCGAAGTTGATGCCTTCATGAAAGTCGCCCTGGTTGCTCGAGCCTTCGCCGAAGGTGACGAAGGAGACGAACTTCTGCCCGGTCATCCTGGCCGCCAGCGCGAAGCCGGCAGCATGCGGCACCTGGGTGGTGACGGGGCTCGATCCGGTGACGATCTTGAGCCGCTTGTGCCCGAAGTGGCCCGGCATCTGCCGCCCCCCGCTGTTCGGGTCCTCCGCCTTGGCGAATGCGGACAGCATCAGCTCCCGCGGCGTCATGCCAAAGGCCAGCACCATCGCGTAGTCACGGTAATAGGGCAGCAGATAGTCGACGCCCGGCTGCAGCGCGAAGGCTGCGCCGACCTGGGCGGTCTCCTGGCCGATGCCCGAGATGTGGAAATTGATCTTGCCCGCTCGCTGCAGCAGCATGCTGCGCTCATCGAGCTTCCTGGCTAGAAGCATCGTCCTGTACATGTCGATGGCCTGCCCATCGGACAATCCCAGCTGCCGATGCTTCGCCTGTTGCTCCAGCGACGTATATCCTGTCATATCGTAACCTCCCGTTTCAGGAAAATGCTCTTGTCCGTTCCTGATGCGTATGTTCACATGGCCCTGCGGTCATATGGGGTGTTTACAAATGGATCGCAAGCCCGTCCACCTGCAGCATCGCTTCGCCGAGCGCTTCGGACAGCGACGGATGCGGATGGGCCAGCTGACCGATCTCCCATGGCGTGGCATCGAGCAGCCGGGCCAGCGCGGCTTCCGAGATCAGATCGGTGACATGCGGTCCAACCATATGTACGCCCAGGATGTCATGGGTCCGTTCGTCGGCAACCACCTTCACGAACCCTTCCTGGTCTCCGATCACGAGCGCCTTGCCCAGCGCGGAGAACGGATACTTGCCCGTTTTCACGGCATGTCCATTGTCTCTGGCCGCCTGCTCCGTCAAGCCGAAGGACGCCGCCTCCGGACGCGAATAGATGCACCTCGGCACGAGCAGCGGATCAAACGGCAGCGGCGACTCGCCTGCGAAGTGTTCGACGGCGATGATCGCCTGTCTGGCGGCCGCATGAGCGAGCGGCAGGATGCCGTTCACATCGCCGATCGCGTAGATATGCTTCTCCGTCGTCTGCATGTACTCATTCACCTTGATGGCGCCGTTCTCCACCTGGATGTCCGTATTCTCCAGCCCGATGTCGTCCACGTTCGCCTGTCTGCCGATGCTGACGAGCAGCTTCTCCGCCGCGAGCTCCCGCTCGTCTCCTCCGATGTTCAACCGGATGCGCACATCACGATCCGTTACGGTCGTCCGTTCGAGGTCCAGGCGCGCTCCGGTCAGGATCTCCACCCCACGCGCGGCCAGGCTGCGGGCCAGCGCCTGCGACACGTCGCTGTCCTCACCCGGCACCAGCCTGTCGGCCGCCTCGACGATCGTCACCTGCACGCCGTAATCGTTCAGCATCGACGCCCATTCCACGCCGATCACCCCGCCGCCCAGGATGATCATGGAACGGGGCAATTCCTGCATCTGCAGGGCGTCGTCGCTGGTCAGCACCGAAACTCCATCCGCCGGCAGCTGCGGCAGCTGGCGAGGGCGCGACCCCGTGGCGATGATCAGGTGCTTCGGCAGGATCGTCTCCGCATCGCCGTTCGGCAGCTCCAGCGCCACCGCTCCGCTGCGCGGACTGAAGATTGAGGGGCCGTTGATGCGGCCGATGCCGGAGATGACCTCGATCCGGTGCTTCTTCATCAAGTATTGCAAGCCGTTGTACAGCTGGTTCACCACGCGGTCCTTCCGCTCGAGGACCTTGTCGTAACGGATCGAGAGAAGCTCCGCGTCGATGCCGTATTCGGAGCCGCTGCGCACCGTATGCAGCACCTCGGCGCTGCGCAGCAGCGACTTGCTCGGGATGCAGCCCCGATGCAGGCAGGTTCCGCCCAGCTTGTCCCGCTCGATGATCGCAGCCTTCATGCCCAGCTGCGCCGCGCGGATCGCTGCGGTGTAGCCGCCGATGCCGCCTCCCAGCACAACCACGTCATATTCACGTGTTCCCATCCTACAGGCCTCCATCCTGACTATGCTACATTCTATTAAGATTGCCTAATCGATATGTATCGGATATAATTCATTGAAAAGTCCGGTTGGCGCTTCCGCCAGGCGCCGTCGCTTCCCCATGCGCGCGAAGAAACTGGCTCTATCCATTTTAACCTTTTTCCGGGCAAGAAATATAGTGCATCATTGATTTTCATCCCAAAAATGATAGGAAAGAAGGCTACCATGGTGAACAAACTCGTATGGCAACGCCTCATCGCCGTACTGCTCCTCGTCATACCGGGTGCGATCGCGACCTGGGGCTTCAAAAAAGTCCGCGACGTATTATTCTATTATACAGCAGATCTTGGCAACGATGAAACTGTTGCCTCCCTGGACTGGCTGATGTTGATCGTCGGCGTCCTCGCCTTTATCGGCGGCATCGCCTTTATCGCGGGCTGGATCCTGTATCGGGACCGCAAGCGCAATTACGTCGCGCCGCGCTTCAAGGCGAAGAAAAAATAAAAGCAGGTCGTCAGGCGCGCACCGCTGATCAGTCGCGCTGAATACGCAGGCGCTCGCACAGGCAGGGATCAGAATCCCGCTTGGGCGAGCGTTTTGTTTGTCGAAGCGATCTTCCATGATGGTCAGCAAAAAAGGCCGTCCGTTGGACAGCCTTTTCGCTCGTCATTCCCTTCCCAGACGATCCAGCCAATGAAGAAGCGGCAAGCGTTCGATGGTGCGCGTGAGCGAATGCCGCTCGGCGAATATCGCAAGCGCGGCCAGCGCACAGGCGGCGACGGCCTGACCCGCCCAGCCCCAATGCACGGCGATCGCGCTGCCAAGGGCAAAGCCAAGCATGTTGGCTCCGGTATCGCCCAGCATCCCTTCACCGCGCAGATCGAGCGGCAGCAGAACAAGCGCGCCGGCGATCGCCGGCAACAGCATCACCCATGCGCCGGCCTGCCAGTGCGCGGCTGACACCGCGATCAGACCGCCGAAGAGGAAGACCTTGATCGCCCGTCCCGGCCGAAGATCGAACAGATTCAGCGCGTGGGTCGACAGCGTCATGACGGCAAGCGGCAACACGCCAAACATCGCGCCGCGCCAGATGCCGGAGTCCAGGATGAACCACGCGGAGGCAGCGGCGGTGAAGACCGCTTTCGCCCATCCGGTGGAGATGGTCCTCTCCTTCAGCCATGCTCGAAGATGGCCGCGCAATCCCTTGACGCCGCGGTTGCCGATCAGATCATCGGTCCAGCCAAGGCAGAAGACGATCGTCAAGGCGAGGCAATAGCTCTTGTAATATTCGCCCGCCGCAGCCAGCTCCAGATCTCCGGCAATCGACGTCCACGCGGACAGGAGCAGCAAGGCCGCCGCAGCCGTGAGCCAGATCAGGATGCCGGCGGCGGAAGGAATCAGCCGCTCCTGATAATTGGGAGCCGTTACGCCATGCGTCAGCAGGAAACGCAGGACGGCATCCCGCATGAGCAAAGAGAGCGCCATAAGGATGGCGAAATAGGCGATCAGGGGCCACAGGCCCAGCGTCACAGCTTCCACGTCCGGATGCCCCCTTCATGAACGCTTGTGCGATCGCGGCTCATATCGGACGCCTCCACCGCTGCAGAAGAGCCATGCCCACCCACCAGAACTGGCGGCCGCGATGGACGAAGCCGCTCCAGTCGCGTCCCGTCTCGCGATGGCGGAACGGCACTTCCACCTCCAGCACCCGATAGCCTCGGCGCAGCGCGTCGATCGTCAGACCCACCTCGATCCCGAAGCCTCGCGCCAGCCCGCCGACCGATTCGAGCACCTCGCGCTTGACGGCGCGCTGCCCGGACAGCGGCGCCTCCGGGAAGAAGCCGCCTCCGCCCAGATGACGGATGCCGCCGACGGCCAGGCGCCTGACGAGCCCGAAGCCGCCCTTCGTCCGCGCCGGGGGGAGCTTGGCGATCGTCATGTCCGCCTCACCGTCCTGCACCGGCTGGACGAGCGCATCGGCATGAACAGCGGATTCGCCCAGATCGGCATCGAGGAAGACGAGCACATCGCCCTTCGCCTCTCTCCACCCCGTCTCCAGCGCCGCACCCTTGCCGCGGCGCCGGGCATGGCGGATGACGCGGTCGGCGAAGCGTTCCGCGATGCGCCAGCTGTCATCGCTGCTGCCGTCATCCACGACGATGATCTCGTGGAAGATCGACCCTTGCGAGCGATGCAGCTGGCGCAGATGTTGCAGCGTGCTGCCGATCCGTTCGGCTTCATTCCAGGCCGGTATAACGACGGTGATCCATGGTTCCCGCTGCCGCATAGGATTCCCCCTCGACCAGATGCTTCATGTACAGCATGAATTCGACGATGCTCGCCGGCTCGTTCAACCGTTTGAGGTGATCCGTCGCATCGATCAGGCGGGGCCGTCCTCCGGATACCGGGTAGGCCGGTTGCTCGGCTCGGTTTCGCAGCTGCTGCTCGATCGCCTGCTTGACGAGCGGATCGGTCACCAGGATGTAATCCGGTTCCGGCTCACCGAGCTGCGGCTGAAGAAGGGGTTCCGCATTGGCATCCTTCTCCACCCATTCCACGCCTGCCGCATTCAGCACCATCTCCAGCAGCTCCTCGTTCTGCTGAGGCGTCTTGTACCACCAGACGACCTTGGTCTGCACCGGGGGCGACACCGTCTTCAGGAACAGCTCCAGCGAACCGAGCTGCTTCTTCATCGCCTGATTCTCCGCCAGGATCATCTCGTAGCGCTCCGTGAGCAGATCGACGATGCCGTTCTCCGCCTGCATCGCCCACTTCTGGCCAAGGGTGCCGCCGATGACGATGCCCACGCCCAATGACAGGAAGATCGCGATGATCGTGGCGATATGATATCGAGCGGTCAGCATGCCGCCTTATCCTCCCTTCTGTCCGGCTCGTCCGTCAGCCGGGCGTCCGACTGATCCACCGTTCCAGCGGCGGCCTCTGTCATGCGGTCCCGAGCGAAAGTCGGACGTAGATCCAAAGCATGTCCAGCATATGCCTCACTCCCGGGTGAACCAGACCCAACATGAGCACCGGGAACACCGCCGCTGCCGGGATATACCACAGCCTGCGCAGCTTGAATGGCCGACTGTACAGCTTGCTCACGCCCTTGGCGTCCACCAGCTTGCCACCGATCTTCATGCGGACGAGCATCGTGCTGGCCATCCCCTTGCGGCCCTTCTCGAGGAAATCGAGCATATGCGTATGCGTACCCAGGGTCACGATCAGCTCGGCCTTGCGTTCATAGGCGAGCAGCATCGCGATATCCTCGCTCGTGCCCGGCGCGGCGATGGTGCTGGCCGCAAGGCCCAGCGCGCGTACGCGCTTCATGCCGGGCGCTCCCCCGTTCGGGTACGCATGCACGATGATCTCCGCGCCGCACATCAGCGCTTCGTCCGTGATGCTGTCCATGTCGCCGAAGATCAGGTCCGGGCGCAGGCCGCTGTCGAGCAACGCATCCGCTCCTCCGTCCACCCCGATCAGCACCGGCTTGTAATCCTCGATGTAGTCCCTGATCGCCTTCAGGTCTTCGCGGCAACCTTTGCCGCGGACGACGATGACGGCATGCCTGCCGGCGATCGGCGTCCTGAGCGGCGGAATGGCAAGCGGCTGGATGAAGAAATCCTTCTCCCGGACCGCGTATTGCAGCGTATTCTCGATGAAGTCGCTGAGCTGCCTGTCCACATTCTGCATCGCCGCCTGATTCATCGCTTCCCAGCGCTCCTCGCCGAAGGGCGTGCAGCGTATCGTCCGCCCGTCGGCCAGCCGGATGCCGGACTTCGCGATCTCAACCTCCATCCCGTCCCGGAAATGGTCAAAATCCCCTTCATCAATCTCCACGATCGGGATTCCGTGCCGGATGAGATGTCCGGGGCCGCTCAGCGGGTATCTTCCGTCCATCGTCCTGGCGGCATTGATGACCGCCTTCACCTTCGCCGCGATCAATCCCTCTGCCGCCACTTCATCCAGGTTCTCATGCCGCAGGACAACAATTGACCGCGGCGGCAATACCGGGATGAGCTGTTTGGTCTTGCGTCCGACCCGCACCGTTCCTTTGATCGTTCTGCTCCATAATCTGTCCCGCATGATGCGCCAGCCCCCGCATTGGCCAGTATCGTGGCAAACTTTCACCACTATTATGCATCGAAAGCAGGTCAAATATACGGAGATTGCAAATAACGGAACTATATTCCGCCCATCCCGCGTATAAATGAAAGAAAGGCCTGCCGAACGTGTCGGAGGCCCCCTCAATATGTGAAAAGACTGCCGCATCGGGCAGTCCCTGCCTGTCCGTATCCGATTAAGCTGCTTCTTCCGCGCCTTCGCCGGCACCGTCAGCCGCCGGTTCTTCGACGATCAGCTTCGCCACCATGTCGCTGTGACCAAGTCCGCACATAACGCTGCAGAACATGTTATATTCGCCAGGTGCGTCGAAGGTGAATTCCACGGATGGATTGGACTTGTCCAGATTGATGTCCGCTCCTTCGATGTATACGCCGTGCGTGCCTTGCTTGTTGATCAGCGTCAGCTTCACCGTCTCGCCTGCTTTGACTCTATATTCCGGTTGATCAAACTGGAAGTTGGTCAGTATGAATTGCACTTCGTTTTCCTCTGCTTCAGGAAGCGCCTCTTCACCGTGGGTTGGCGGAGCAAAGATGATGACCGACAATCCGAGAACAGATGCTGCGATAAACAAGATGAACATTGCCCATTTATGCATGACGCACAATCCCCCTCAACTTTTCATGACAAATTGCACAATCTCAAGAATCATACTTTCTAATGATACATAAAAATAACACAAGATGCGACCTGTTGCTCGGAAAAATGTTGAAATCTTTATGACAAATCTCAACATCCCCAATCTTCCGCACACCCGGACCGGATCACTTGCCGAAATAGCGGAACAGCCACATCGCGAGCGACAATACGATGCTGATGACGATGCACGATACGATCGGGAAGTAAAACTTGACGTTCTCCTTCTCCACCACGATATCTCCGGGCAGTTTGCCGAGCGGGATAAACCGTGCGCCAAAATGCCAGATCAGACCAACGATCACCAATATGATGCCCAGCGTAATGAGCAGCTTGGGAACAGGCTGCATCGCCCAAGCACCTCCTGCCGATAAGAGCGGAATCAGAAGCGTAGTTCCGAAGAACAGTATACTTGAAGGCATCACGCGTTTGCAAGCCGATCATGGGTCCGGGAAGGACATTTTTAGGATGACTCCAGGCATGTGGTAGTATGCCTCCTCCGGTGCAAGATCCAATAAACGGGCGAAAGATCAAGAAATCAGGAAAAACCGGGAAGTTTCTTTTCGTCGCGGCATGTTAGCGCGGGATATTCGCCATTGATTTCAAATCCCGCAGCCTATATGCTATTGTTAGCACTCTATTTTCTTGAGTGCTAACACATTCGCTGTGCGCCAATCGCTCCGAATGGCGCTTGCGGGCCTGATCTCATGCCCGTCGGCGGAAGAAACCATCATCATCCCACCAAAATATAAAATATCTGACAAAAAAGTATTTCGACTCCCGATTTTTATTGGTATCTGCAGCACCGGAAGCAGTGCCACAATGATCGCAGGCAGCCTTATGGCCTGCGAATGTTGGCCGCAAGGCATGAGGATCAGGTTTCAAAATGCTTTTTTTATTTTATACGAGGAGGGAGATTTGGCATGAATGCACTTCTTCTTGCTGGAGGATTGGGGACCAGGCTTCGCCCGCTTACGGAGCAGATGCCCAAACCCATGGCGCTCGTCGCGAACCGACCCTGGCTGGAGCACCTCGTGATCCATCTGAAGAGCCAGGGCATCAGCGACTTCGTCTTCGCAGTGAAGCATTATCACGAACAGATCCGTCAGCACTTCGGCGACGGCTCCCGCTTCGGCGTATCCATCCGCTATGCCCTTGAACAATCCTTGCTTGGTACGGCAGGAGCCATCAGGAACGCCGAAAGTTTGCTGGATGAGCGATTCGTCGTCGTCAATGCGGACATCGTGCATGAGGTCAAGCTCGAACCGCTTCTCGAATTCCATCGGCAGCATGGCGGTCTGGTCACCATCGGACTGACCGAAGTGGAGGACCCGACACAGTTCGGCGTTGTGGAACAGGCGGAGAATGGTCGGATCTTGCGCTTCGTCGAGAAGCCGCGACTGGAGGAAGCTCCTTCTCGCAGGGTGAATGCCGGAATCTATGTCATGGAACGCGAATCGCTGGCCTATATCCCCAAGGATCAGCCCGTATCCATCGAACGGGAAACCTTCCCCCTGCTGATCAGGGAGACTGGCAGCGTGTATGGCCAGGTGGTGTCGGGGTACTGGAAGGACATGGGCACCAAGGATCGCTACCGCACCATCCATTGGGATATCCTGAATCGTGAGTTTGCGCTCCCCATGCCCGGGCGGGAGGCCGGTCAGGGCATATGGGTCGGAGAGGAATGCGAGATCGCCACAGGCGCCTTGCTCGTGCCGCCGGTGCTGATCGGCAACCGCGTCGCGATCGGCGAGCGCTCGATCATCGGACCGTTCGCGGTCATAGGAGATGATTGCCGCATTGGAAGAAATGTTCGCTGCTCGGAAACAATAATGTGGAACCGCTGCAAGATCGGAGATGCGATGCACCTGAACAACTGCATCTTCGGCTTCGGTCTGGAGCTGGGACCGAGACAGATCCTGCATGAAGCGGTCGTAAATCGGATGGAGGCGATGCAGGCATGACGAAGATAGCCTTTATCAGTACATATGTGCCGCAGAAGTGTGGGCTGGCGACGTACACCTTCAACCTGCGGCAGGCTATCCAGGGTGCGAAAAATTGGCGAGGGGCAGATCCGGTCATCGTGATGACCGATTCCGGTGAAGACGCGGGCAGCGATCCGTTCCACTGGCCCTTGCCGAAGCAGGATGAAGAAGCTTATGAGAAGATGGCGCGCCGCATCAATCATTCTGACGTTGATGTGGTCTCGCTGCAGCATGAGTTCGGCATATTCGGAGGTGAGGCCGGTGTCTATATTCTCACGCTGATCCGCCATCTCCGGAAGCCACTCATAACAACCTTTCATACGGTGTTTGAGCATCCGATGCCGCCCTATGCGGCCATTCAACGGGAGATCGCGGAGCGCAGCACCAAGATCGTCGTCATGAACCGCAGGGCGATCCAATTCCTGCATGAGTCCTTCCGCATCCCGAAGGAGAAGATCATCTTCATCCCTCACGGAACTCCGACGGGTGATGCGGAGAGCCGGATGAAGTTCCGGGAGCAGCTCGGCTGGAAGGATCGCAAGGTGCTCATGACCTTCGGTCTGCTCAGCAGAGGCAAGGGCATCGAGCTGATGCTGAAGGTGCTTCCGCAGGTCGCCAGGAAGGTTCCCAACGTGCTGTACGCCATCGTTGGCCAGACGCATCCCGGCGTCATGAGACACGAGGGCGAGCGCTATCGCGAGGAACTGAGCGAGATGATCCGGCAGCTCGGCATCGACAGACATACGGTCATGATCAATCGCTACCTGGAGGAGAATGATCTGATCAAGCATCTGATCTCCTGCGATGTCTATGTCACGCCTTATCCCGGCATGCAGCAGATCACCAGCGGCACGCTGGCCTATGCGGTCGGCCTTGGCCGGCCGATCCTCAGCACGCCATACTGCTATGCGCAGGATCTGCTGGCCGACTATCCCGATTTGCTCATCCCGTACGGAGACGAAGCTGCCTGGACGGAGAAGATCATCTCGCTGCTGGAGAACGATCTGAGCCTCAGGAGCTGGAGCCGGAAGATCGCCGCGATCGGCAGGAATATGCATTGGGCGGAGGTAGGAAAGCAATATCAGCGATTGTTCGCAGAGGTGAGTCATGTTGAACTGGCCAAACGTTAACTTCAGTCATCTGCGCCGTCTGAGCGACGACACAGGGCTGATGGAACACGCACTTGGCATGATCCCTCGCCGCAAGGAGGGCTACAGCACCGACGATCAGGCGCGTGGCATATGGGCATGCCTGGAGTGGCTCGATCTTGCCGCAGAGGAAGAGAAACTCCTCCTGTATGACCTGCTGGACACGTACCTGTCTTTCCTGCTCGGCGTGCAACAGGAGGATGGTCATTTCCACAACAACATCGCCTTTGATCGAACTCCTGAGGATGAGACGCCTTCCGACGATTGTCTGGGCCGATGCCTGTGGGCGCTGGCTCTCGCTGTTGTCAAGCTTCCGGAGGGCGGACGCAGGCTTGCTGTCGAACAGATGCTGGGGAAGGCGCTCGACAGGGCGTCGGATATGACCTCCCCGCGCGGTTGGGCTTATGCCCTGGCTGCGGCAAGCCTGCTGGAGATGCATCCGAATCCGTTCAGACCGAATCTGAGGCCGCACATCCAGAGATGGAGCCAGCGCATGATCGACATGTTCAGGTACCATGCCAAGCCTGGCTGGCGCTGGTATGAGCCGACCCTGACTTACAGCAACGGACTGCTGCCGTGGGGCCTGATGTGCGCCTACGAAGTGCTGCAGCATGAGGAATTGCTGGACACCGCGCTGACCAGCCTGAATTTCCTGATCTCCATGTCGTCCTGCGAGCATGGACGCATACGCCCGATCGGCAACAACGGCTGGTGTACGCCAAGAGCCAGGGCGCAGTGGGATCAGCAGCCGATCGATGTGTTCAAGCTGCTGCTGGCCTGCGCCAAAGCCTATGAGCTCACGGGTGATGCCTGGTATGCCGATACGATCGAACGCTGCCGCGCCTGGTACTACGGCGAGAACGATGCCGATGAACCGATGGTTGACGAGGCCGAAGGCGCATGCTTCGACGGCATCGGTCTGGACGGCCTGAACCGCAACCAGGGGGCGGAGGCCACCCTCTCCTACCTGCTCATGGAGGCCGTCTATCGCAGATGGGCGAGCCTGGCCCGCCATGCCCCTTCTGCATCCAGGCATTCCTCGGCGCTAATGGCATAGGGCTGCTTCTGCCGGGCTCGCACCGACTGAGAGACGATTTTTTTCGTCTCTCAGTATGCTTCATCCGGGTTCGCAGATTTTTTCTGCTTACAGCTCCCCTTGACCGACTTCTTCCACCATCACGCCCTCGGCTTCATCAGTCCTCATCGATGTTTCTCATAAAACACGATGGTCATCTTATCGTTGATCGCCTCCTGAATCCGTGATCATTAACTGATGAAAATGCGAGAAAAAGCAGGCAAATACACTTCCGAAGGCGAATGACAT